>DASSOO010000427.1:0-2904 GCA_035700455.1 Gammaproteobacteria bacterium | reverse complement strand
GCTACAACCGGATCAACAAGGTGGAGCCGATGCGGCGTGCGCTCAAGGAACTCAATGTCGGCACCTGGTACGCCGGTTTGCGGCGCGAGCAGGCGCAAACACGGCGCGACACCCAGTTCGTGCAGTATCGCAACGGCCGCTACAAGGTACATGTTCTCGCCGACTGGCACGATCGCGACGTGTGGGTGTATCTGCGCCGTCACAGGCTGCCGTATCACCCGCTATGGGAGCAGGGCTACGTTTCGATCGGCGACTGGCACACCACCAAGCGCCTCGAACCCGGCATGCTGCCGGAGGATACTCGATTTTTCGGGCTGCAGAGAGAGTGCGGCCTGCACAGCGAACTTTAAAACTCGCACCGTCCCGCGGTGCTATGCGCTTTCGGCGGCGCATCGCGTGCGGTGTGCAGCTTCGCGGATGCGCCGCGTTTCCGCAAGCACCACACGCGCGTGATCAATCACTTCGGCGCCGGCGGGTGTGATTGCCGCGAGACTTTTCCCCCGACGCGTAAAGATCGTCACGCCGAGTTCGTCCTCAAGCTGCCGCAGTTGCTTCGATAATCCGGGCTGCGTCGCGTACAGCCGCGCCGCAGCCTGGCTGATGTTGAGATTCGCATCGACGATTGCGACGAGACAACGCAATTGTTTGAGTGTCACGTGCCTGCCTCCGCCGTAATTGCACGCAGCGGCGCGCCAATCAACCGACGCGGCGTACGGCGTTGCCGCACCAGCCGGCGGCGAAAGCCGGCGACGAGTGCATTGATCTCCTTGCTTTCGATTAAAAACGCGTCGTGGCCGTGCGGCGAGTAGAGCCATGCAAGCGTTGCCCGCGGCAGGCGGCGTGCGATCTCCTGCTGTTCGTGCGGAAGGTAGAGCGCGTCGCTGTCGATGCCGATCACGAGTGCGGGTTGCGGAATCGCGGCCAGTGCCGCGCCCGCGCCGCCACGTCCGCGGCCGATATCGTGGCTGTCGATCGCGTGTGTCAGCGTAATGTAGCTGTTGGCGTCGAACTGCTGCGCGAACTTGCCGCCCTGGTAGTTGAGATAGCTTTCGACTTCGAAGCGCCCGCTCGCGCGCTGCGCACGCCCGAAGCGCGTCTCGAGCCCATGCCATGAGCGGTAGCTAAGCATTGCAATCGTGCGCGCGGCAGCAAGCCCGAAACGCGGCGGAGTCGCGCCGTAATAGCCCTGCATCCAGTTGGCATCGGCGCGAATTGCCTGGCGCTGTGCTTCGCTGAGGCCGATTGCCCACGCCGATTGGCGCGCGCTCGTCGCGATCAACGCGAGCGCATCGATACGCGCCGGGTACAGCGCCGCCCATTCGAGCGCCTGCATGCCGCCGAATGACGCGCCGACGACGAGCCGCAGTCGTTGGACGCCGAGCACATCCAGCAGGCGCGCCTGCGCGTGCACGATGTCCCGCACCGTAACGTGCGGAAACTCGGGACCGTAGACGCGCGAACTCCCCGGAATGACGCTCGCAGGACCGGTGGTGCCATGGCAGCCGCCGAGCACATTGCTGCAGACGATGAAATCGTGCGTGGGATCGAGTGCGTGGCCGCGGCCGAGCAACTCCGGCCACCACGCGGCGGCATCGGCAGACCCGGTGAGCGAGTGGCAGACGAGCACCGCGTTGTCGGCTGCCGCGTTGAGCCGGCCCCAGGTGCGATACGCGATCTCGATACCGGGCAGCATGGCGCCGGATTCGAGCGCCAGCGGCTCGTCGAGGCGCACGCGCAAGGCGCCGCCGGCGGGTTCCGGAGCGCCGGGGTCGTCGGTGGAAAGGGCGGTCATCGCGTTCTCCATTGCTGCCCTGGCGCGACCGCAGCGGAGAAACGATGAACCCGCTACGGCATTGCCGTGGCGGGTTCTTGTAAGGTCAGGCTGGTGTCAACCGGCTCCCCGAACCCGCGACGGCGCAGGCGCGCATGCAAAAATGCATGCGTACGGAGGCGCTCTTACGCAGAATTCGGTTGTTCGGGTTCGCGGTCTTCACGCGCGCATTAAAGCCGATCGCGGCCGCAGACACAAATGATTTTTGGTTATTAGCGGTGCCGCTCCCGGCATAACTCTCGTCATTCCCGCGAAGGCGGGAATCTATCTTTACGGCAACGGCGGTACCGTTTACGCGGCTGCCGCTTCCCGCACGGCACTCGTCTCGGCCTGCTCTAGCGCGACTGCAACCGCGTGAATGACCGCGGCAATGCGTACCGCGCTTTGTACCGCCTGTACGCCGAGGCCGTGACCGCGCAGCGTCTTTTCGTGCGAGCTCACACAGGAGCCGCAGCCGTTGATGGCCGAGACTGCGAGCGAGGCGAGTTCGAAATCGACTTTCTCCACGCCCGGCCGCGCCATCACGTTCATGCGCAGGTTTGCGCGCAAGTTCGCGTACTCCGGATCGCCGACAAGGTGCGTGAAGCGGTAATAGACATTGTTCATGCCCATGATCGCTGCCGCGGCACGCGCGCCGTTGCGTTCCTCCTCGCTCGCATGTTCGGCTGCAAACCCGGCAACGCTTTCAGTCAGCGGCAGATAACGCGATGCCACCGCCGAAGCCAGTGCCACAAGCGCAATCTGCTTTTGCGTCAGGCCGGGTGCGCCGCCCGTCGTCAGCACCGATTCGAGATTCAGACGCAGGTCCTTTGCGTAGTCGGGCAGTTGAGATTTGAGTTCGGTTAAGGACATAGTTGCCTCCGGCAACGGTTAGTGGTTAGTGGTTAGTGGTGGAAGAAGGGTCGTGGCAGCGGTCGGCGGCTTCTTTGTCTTTACCGCTAACCACTGACCACGGACCCCGGACCCGCGGCGCAGCCGCTACCTCGAACCGTCGCTTAAGCGACCTTCAGAGTCTCCTCCCCCTGCTGCCAGTTGCACGGGCACAGTTCGTCGGTCTGCAGCGCGTCGAGTAC
>DASSOO010000426.1:0-3039 GCA_035700455.1 Gammaproteobacteria bacterium | reverse complement strand
CGTTTCGTTTCAATCTGCGACAACCCATCCATGGATACGATCCGCATCCGCGGTGCGCGGACGCACAACCTGCAAAACATCGACGTCGATCTGCCGCGCGATCAGTTGATCGTGATCACCGGCTTGTCGGGCTCCGGCAAGTCGTCGCTGGCATTCGACACGATTTACGCGGAAGGCCAGCGGCGTTATGTCGAATCGCTGTCGGCCTACGCGCGCCAGTTCCTGTCGATGATGGAGAAGCCGGACATCGATCACATCGAAGGGTTGTCCCCGGCAATTTCGATCGAACAGAAATCCACTTCGCACAACCCGCGTTCGACGGTCGGTACCGTCACCGAAATCTACGACTACCTGCGCCTGCTGTACGCGCGCGCCGGCATTCCGCGCTGCCCGGATCACGACATCGAGCTCGAAGCGCAGACAGTGAGCCAGATGGTCGACCAGGTATTGGCGCTGCCCGCTGACACACGCCTGCTCTTGCTCGCGCCGGTGGTGCAGAACCGCAAGGGCGAACATCTGCAGCTCATCCAGGAGTTGCGCTCGCAGGGCTTTATCCGCGCACGCATCGACGGCAACGTCGTCGAGCTCGACCAGGCGCCGGCGATGGATTTGCGCCGCAAGCACACCATCGAAGTGGTCGTCGACCGCTTCAAGGTGCGCCCGGATATCGCGCAGCGGCTCGCCGAGTCGTTCGAGACTGCGCTCCGGCTCGCCGGCGGCATCGCCTCGGTCGCGTTCATGGACGAGCCGGCACGCGAAGAACTGGTGTTTTCGGCGAACTTCGCCTGCCCGGTCTGCGGCTACAGCCTGTCGGAACTGGAGCCGCGGCTGTTTTCGTTCAACAACCCGGTGGGCGCGTGTCCGACCTGCGACGGCCTCGGTGTGCGCGAGTTCTTCGACCCCGAGCGAGTCGTCGCGCACCCGCATCTCAGCCTGGCCGGCGGCGCGGTGCGCGGCTGGGATCGGCGCAACCACTATTATTTTCATTTGATCCAGGCGCTCGCGCGGCATTACAAGTTCGACATCGAAACGCCATTCAACGAACTGCCCGAGCGCGTGCGCGACATCATGCTGCACGGCAGCGGCGAGGAGCACATCGCGTTCCGCTACCCATCGCCGAGCGGCGGCTGGCGCGAACGGCGCCATCCGTTTGAGGGCATTCTGCCGAACATGGAGCGACGCTACCGCGAAACCGACTCGCCGATGGTGCGCGAGGAATTGGCGAAATATCTCGGCACGCGGCCGTGCCCGGACTGCGGCGGCGCGCGCCTGAACCGCGCCGCGCGCCACGTGTTCGTCGCCGGCAGGAGCCTGCCGGAAGTCGCGCGCATGTCGGTGCATGACGCCGCGGAATTCTTCGCGCGCCTCGACCTGCCGGGCTGGCGCGGCGAGATCGCCGCCAAGGTCGTCAAGGAAATCGGCGAGCGGCTGACATTCCTCGTCAACGTCGGCCTCGATTACCTGACGCTCGAGCGCAGCGCCGAAACGCTGTCCGGCGGCGAAGCCCAGCGCATCCGCCTCGCGAGCCAGATCGGCTCCGGCCTTGTCGGCGTGATGTATATCCTCGACGAGCCGTCGATCGGCCTGCACCAGCGCGACAACCAGCGTCTGCTCGACACGCTGTTTCATCTGCGCGGGCTTGGCAATACGGTGATCGTCGTCGAGCACGACGAGGAAGCGATCAAGAGCGCCGACCATATTCTCGATATGGGCCCCGGCGCCGGCGCCCACGGCGGCCGCGTGGTCGCGCAGGGCACGCCGGACGAAATTGCTGCCGACGATGCGTCGCTGACCGGCCAGTATCTGTCAGGACGCCGCTCGATCGAGTTGCCGAAGCGGCGCAAGCCGCGCGATCCAGACCGCGAAATCGTCATCCGCGGCGCGAGCGGCAACAATCTGAAGCACATCGACGTGCCGATTCCGCTCGGGCTGTTCGTCTGTGTTACCGGCGTGTCCGGCTCCGGCAAGTCCACGCTGATCAACGACACGCTCTACCGCTACGCGGCGCGACAGATCAATCGCGCGTCGGAAGAATACGCGCCCTGCGATGACATCGAGGGACTCGAGCAGATCGACAAGGTCATCGACATCGACCAGAGCCCGATCGGACGCACGCCGCGCTCCAACCCGGCGACCTACACCGGCCTGTTCACGCCGATCCGCGAGCTGTTCGCCGGCGTACCGGAAGCACGCGCGCGCGGCTACCAGCCCGGGCGCTTCAGTTTCAACGTCAAGGGCGGGCGCTGCGAAGCCTGCCAGGGCGACGGCGTCATCAAGGTCGAGATGCACTTCCTGCCTGACATCTACGTCACCTGCGACGTCTGCAAGGGCCGGCGCTACAACCGCGAAACGCTCGATATCCGCTACAAAGGCAAGAACATTCACGAAGTGCTGGAGATGACGGTCGAAGAGGCGCTGGAGTTTTTCGCGCCGGTGCCGGTCGTCGCGCGCAAGCTGGAAACGCTGATGGCGGTGGGACTGACATACGTCAAGCTCGGCCAGAATGCGACCACGCTCTCCGGCGGCGAAGCGCAGCGCGTCAAGCTCGCGCGCGAGCTTTCCAAGCGCGACACCGGCAGCACGCTTTACATCCTCGACGAGCCGACCACCGGCCTGCACTTCTACGATATCGAGCAGTTGCTCGGGGTGCTCACACGCCTGCGCGAAAACGGCAACACGGTCGTCGTCATCGAGCACAACCTCGACGTCATCAAAACCGCCGACTGGCTGATCGACCTCGGCCCGGAAGGCGGCGCCGGCGGCGGCCGCGTCGTCGCCACCGGCACGCCGGAAGACGTGGCGGCGGATTCGCGCTCGCATACGGGGCAGTTCCTGCAGCCGTTGCTGCGCACGCGAAGAAAAAAAATGACTGCCTGAAGCCGGCGCCGCCATGTCTCTGGCAGCGAACGCGGGTTCAGGAGAGACGGAAATGGATAATGACGTTCGATCGTTTCGCGACTATCGCCTGTTGCCGGTGTGGCAGGCCGTGACACCGTCAGTTCGAGAGCGCGTCTGCGCGTTCTGGCTGCAGGAACGCGC
>DASSOO010000425.1:0-4868 GCA_035700455.1 Gammaproteobacteria bacterium | reverse complement strand
GCACCTCGACGATGACGGCCGCGGGTTCGAGACCGGCGAGGCGCGTGAGATCGCAGCCGGCCTCGGTGTGGCCCGCACGCGTCAGCGTGCCGCCGGGCTGCGCCATGATCGGGAAAATGTGGCCCGGCTGGCGCAGGTCTTCGGGCCGCGCGTCGCGTTTCACCGCGGCGCGCACCGTTTGTGCGCGGTCGTAAGCCGAAATGCCCGTCGTCACGCCTTCCGCCGCCTCGATCGACAGCGTGAAGTTGGTCGAAAACGTTGCCTGCGTGTCGCTCACCATCAGCGGCAGGCGCAGTTGCCGGCAACGCTCCTGTGTCAGCGTCAGGCAGATCAATCCGCGGCCGTAACGCGCCATGAAATTGATGTCTTCCGGCCGCACCAGTTCGGCGGCCATCATCAGGTCGCCCTCGTTTTCGCGGTCCTCGTCGTCAAGCATGACGACCATCCGGCCGGCGCGGAGGTCCGCGATGATGTCTTCGATGCTGTCGAACGAAACCTGGCGATTCATACGGCGCCATCCATCAGCATCATCGGTGCGGCGGCAGCGCCGTCGAGCAGCCGCTCGACGTATCGGGCGATGATGTCGCACTCGATGTTGACGCGCGTGCCGGGAGCGTAGTCGCGAATGACGGTATGATCGAGGGTGTACGGCACGATGTTGACGCCGAAATGCGCGCCGCCGGTTTCATTGACGGTCAGACTGACGCCATCGATGCAGACGGAACCCTTCGCCGCGATGTAGCGCGCCAGCGCCGCCGGCAGTTCGATTTTGAGCCGTACCGAGCGTGCGTCGTCATGACGCTCGCGAATCGCGCCGACGCCGTCGACGTGACCGAGCACGAGGTGGCCGCCGAGCAGCGTCGCCGGCTTTGCCGCCGCTTCGAGGTTGACCGGCATGCCGCGCATCCAGCCGCCGAGCGTCGTGCAGGCCAGCGTCTCGCGCGACACATCCGCGGCGAAGCCGCCCTCCATGACCGCCGCGACCGTCAGGCAGCAGCCGTTGACGGCGATGCTGTCGCCCGTGGCGAAGTCGAGCCCCGGCGCGAGGATCTCGATGCGCTTGTCGGCGCCGCCGTCGATCGCGGCGACTTCGCCGATGGTTTGCACGATGCCTGTAAACATTTCCTGAATATCAATCCCGTTCCTGCGGTACAAATGTCAGCCGCAAATCCGCGCCCACGCGGCGTTCGTCGACCAGCCTGAGCGGTTTGCGCGCCGCCATTGTACCGATCCCCGGCAGATCGAACATGCCGCGGCCGGAATCCCCCAGCAGCACAGGCGCCAGATACACCACGATTTCGTCGACGAGACCGGCATCAAGCAGCGCGCCGTTGAGCATCGCCCCGGCTTCGACCAGCACCTCGTTGCACTCCAGTTCCCCAAGCCGTTCCAGCACCGCGTTGAGATCGAGGCCCCCATCGCGCAGCGCGACGCGCTCGATCCGTGCCGGCGACTGGAGTGCACGGCGATGATTTTCGGCGGTAAAGACGAACACCGGCGCGTCACCTTCGAACAGGCGTGCGCGCGAGGGCAGCTTGAGATTCGAGTCAAGCACGACGCGCGCCGGCTGCCGCGTGATTTCGAAATCGACATCGCGCACGCTCAGGCGCGGGTCGTCCGCAAACACCGTGCCGATACCGGTCAGGATCGCCGAACTGCGCGCGCGCAGCCGGTGGCCATCGCGGCGCGCGTCGGCGCCGGTAATCCATTGGCTTTCGCCGGACGCGAGCGCCGTGCGCCCGTCGAGGCTCGCCGCAATTTTTACGCGCACGAACGGTCGTCCGGCCATCATGCGCTTGACGAAGCCGGGATTGAGCGCCGCGGCTTCGGCCGCCAGCACCCCGCAGTCAACAGCAATACCACTCGCCCGCAGCCGCTCGAAGCCCCGCCCCGCCACCACCGGGTTCGGGTCCTGCATCGCGGCGACCACTCGACCCGCGCCGGCCTCGATCAATGACTCGACACACGGCGGCGTACGACCATGGTGACAGCAAGGCTCCAGCGTCACGTAAACCGTTGCGCCGCGCGCGCGCTCACCCGCCGCCGCCAATGCCGCGACCTCCGCGTGCGGGCCGCCGGCGCGCTCGTGCCAGCCCTCGCCGACCACTTCGCCGCCGGCCACGATCACGCAGCCGACGCGGGGATTCGGGTCGGTCGTGTACAGCCCGCGGCGTGCGAGTTGCAGCGCGCGGGACATGAAAACGAAATCGGCTGCGCCGATTTCCGGTTCGTGGTTAGGGGTGAGTGGTGAGTGGTTTGAAGAACCAGGTGCACTCGCTTTGGAAGTTGTCATCGCTTTAACGGGGCAGCTTCAGGCCCCTTCCCTCTGAATAAGATGGATTCCCGCCTTGCCGAGAAACGCTCCTGCAATTTCGGCACTTCCGCCCTCCCTCGCGGTCGCGCAGGAATGGCAAATTCTTGCTCTTTCCGCTTACCACTAACCGCTAACCGGCGGCGCAGCCGCCTACCCGTCTTTCCGGTCCTCCGGCAAAAGCGACATCTGATCCCGCTCCTTGCCTTCCGGACGCAACTTTTTCATACGGTCGATTTCCTTGCGAAAAGCTTCGACGTCGGCAAAGCTGCGATACACGGACGCGAAGCGGACGTATGCGACCTCGTCCAGATCGCGCAACGCTTCCATGATCCACTCGCCGAGTTCGCGCGAGCGCACTTCGCGTTCGCCCATCGTCTGCAGGCGGTGCAGCAGTTGTTCGAGCGCGGCTTCGACGCGCTCGGTGTCCACCGGGCGCTTTTCCAGCGCCCGCAGCATGCCGGTACGCAGCTTGTTTTCGTCGAACGGTACGCGTGTGCCGTCGCGCTTGACGACGCGCGGCATGACGAGTTCTGCGGATTCAAATGTGGTAAAGCGTTCGTTGCAGCGCGTGCACTCGCGCCGGCGCCGCACCTGCCGGCCCTCGCCCGCGAGCCGCGAGTCGATGACCTTGGTTTCTTCATGTCCACAAAACGGACAATGCATAGAACCTGTCTCAAAATCGCATCTGCCGGCCTGATCCGGCTTTGCGTGCCTATGCCACGATTATTTCGGTCGTCACGGAGTTGGCGATAAAGCAATCGTGATGCGCGCGTTCGTGCAGCGCTTTCAGTTCGTCGTCGCTCGGCGCAGCACCGGCAAACGCGATGCGCGGATGCAATTCGACGCGCGTCACCGCAAGCTTGCCCTGCGCGTTCTTTTCCAGGTGGCCGACCGCCGCGTCTTCGTAGCTCTCAACGATAATCCGTTTGCGGGCGCAAATCGCCAGGAACGTGAGCATGTGGCAGCTTGCCAGCGACGCGACGAACGCTGCCTCCGGATCGACGCTTTGTCCGTCACCTCGAAACGCAGGTGCGGCCGAAGCACGTACGACCGTGTGATCGTCGAAGCGCCATTCATGCTCGCGGTTGTATTCCTCGTAGCTGAACGATTCGGTTGTCTTATGCCAGAGGATGGTCGCGCGATGTGCCGACATCAGACTGCCGCACGCTCGGCCACTGCCGCCCGGCCATATACCGGAAACTGCCGGCACAGTTCGAGCACCTGGCCGCGTACCCGCTCGATCGTACCTTCGTCGCCGAGATCGTCGAGCACGTCGGCGATCCAGCCTGCAAGTTCGCGTACTTCCGCTTCCTTCAGCCCGCGCGTTGTCACCGCCGGCGTGCCGATGCGCAGGCCGCTGGTGACGAACGGCGAACGCGGGTCGTTCGGCACCGCGTTCTTGTTGACGGTGATATTGGCACGGTCGAGTGCCGCGTCCGCATCCTTGCCGGTGATGCCCTTGTCGATCAGGTCGACGAGAAAAAGGTGGTCGTCGGTGCCGCCGGAAACGATCTTGTAGCCACGTTCCATCAGCGCCGTTGCCATCGCGCGCGCATTGATGACGACCTGGTGCTGGTACGTCTTGAACTCGGGCTGCAAGGCTTCGAGGAACGCCACCGCCTTGGCCGCGATCACGTGCATCAGCGGACCGCCCTGGGTGCCGGGGAATACCAGCGAATTGAGTTTCTTTTCGATCTCCTCGTTGGCGCGCGCGAGGATCATGCCGCCGCGCGGCCCGCGCAGTGTCTTGTGGGTCGTCGTCGTGGTGACGTCGGCGATATTGACCGGGCTCGGGTATTCGCCGGCCGCCACCAGGCCCGCCACATGCGCCATGTCGACGACCAGATACGCGCCGACAGCGTCGGCAATGTCGCGAAAACGCTGCCAGTCCATGATCCGCGAATAGGCTGAAAAGCCGGCGACGATGACCTTCGGCCTGTGCTCGTGCGCCAGCCGTTCTACTTGCGCGTAATCCACCTCACCGGTTTCGACGTCGAGTCCGTACTGCACGGCGTTGAACAGCTTGCCGGAGAAATTCGGCTTGGCGCCGTGCGTCAGGTGCCCGCCATGCGCCAGGCTCATGCCGAGCAGCGTGTCGCCGGCGTTCATCAGCGCGAGGAATGCGGCCGCGTTGGCCTGCGAGCCCGAGTGCGGTTGCACGTTGGCGTAATCGGCATTGAACAGCTTCTTCGCGCGTTCGATCGCGAGCCTCTCCGCCACGTCGACGAACTCACAGCCACCGTAATAACGCTTGCCCGGGTAACCCTCGGCGTACTTGTTGGTCAGCACCGAGCCCTGTGCCGCCAGCACCCGGGGGCTTGCGTAGTTTTCCGAGGCGATCAGCTCGATGTGGTCTTCCTGGCGACCGGCCTCATCGGCAATGGCTTCGGCCAGTTCGTCGTCGAATCCGGCGATGGTCATGTCGGGGGTAAACATGGTTGGCTCGCGACTGGGTTGAAAACGGGTATTGTAACGTTAAACGGGACTGGGGACTGGGGACTGGGGACTGGGGACTGGGGCCTGGGGACTGGGGACTGGGGACTGGGGCCTGGGG
>DASSOO010000424.1:0-12036 GCA_035700455.1 Gammaproteobacteria bacterium | reverse complement strand
GATATTGCGGCGATGGCCATGGCACGCTAAGGAATGGGGACCGCCTCCAGGATTTCGCGCGCCGGCTTTTGTGCGGCGCCGGCTTCGGTGCCGGGCCGCCGCCACAGTCGGTGGGCGACAATCCCCGGGAGCACGGCCTGCAGGTCCTCGGGCAACACCGCCGGTCTGCCCGCCATCAACGCCCATGCCTGCGCGGTCCATTTCAGGTGTAACGCGGCGCGGGGCGACAGACCGTGCACATAGCGTCCGCTGGCGCGAGTGAAATAGACGACCGCCTGCAGATAATCCAGCCACGCCGGCGAAGCGTGAACGCGGCGGGCGGCGGTCTGCAGCGAGGCAATGCCCGCGACGCCCAAAGCCGGGTTCAGCGACGCCAACTCGCGGCGCGGATCTTCGCCGCCCAGCAGTGCGCGTTCCGCGGCGTTGTCGGGATAGCCGAGCGTGATGCACATCGGGAAGCGGTCGAGCTGCGATTCCGGCAGCGGATAAGTGCCTACCTGCGACTGCGGGTTCTGCGTCGCGATGACGAAGAACGGCTGCGGCAGCGCGCGGCTGACGCCGTCGACCGTCACCTGGCGTTCCTCCATCGCTTCGAGCAGCGCGCTTTGCGTTTTGGGCGTCGCGCGGTTGACTTCGTCGGCGAGTACCAGCTCCGCGAACAGCGGCCCCGGTCTGAAGTCGAATTCGCCGCGCGCGCGATCGTAAACGGCGGCGCCGATGATGTCGGCCGGCAGCAGATCGCTGGTGAACTGGATGCGGCGAAACTTCAGGCCGATGGCATGCGCCAGCGCTTGCGCCAGCGTTGTCTTGCCGACCCCGGGGATATCCTCGATCAGCAGGTTGCCGCCCGCGATCAGGCACGCGAGCGCAAGGCGGATTTCGCGCTCCTTGCCCAGTACGATGCGGCCGATGTCCGCGACCAGCGCGTCGAGTTGCTGGCGCGCGCGTGCCGGCTGCAGCGCGGCTTCCGAGTGTGCCAATTGGTCGAGTCCCATGGCGCTTCCTTTTTGTGGCTTTTGATGCGGCGGCTCGCCGAATGTTTCCATACCGGCCGCCGAATCGGGACAGCGGCCATCACTCATATTAACCGCTCGTCGCGATAGCCGCGAGCGCGGCGCCATGGGCCGCCGTCTGCAGCCGCACGGAACGGGCGGTCGGAAGCGTTGCGAGAGATGCTAGAGCGGTTGTTCGTTGACCTTCGGCCAGTAGGTACCAAAGCTCCACAGGTTGCCCTCCGGGTCCCGGCAGGCAAAGTCGCGGCTGCCGTAGTCGGTGTCGTACAGCTCCATCTCGATTTTGGCTCCGGCGGCTTTTACTTTTGCGTAGAGCGCGTCGGCATCGTCAACGGCGACGTAGATCGCGTCCGTCCTGCGGGCGTCAAGGTCGCCGACAAGCTTGCCATAGTCGCCGGCCCGGTCCTGACCTAGCATCAAGATGGACGAGCCGAACGCGAGTTCGGCGTGCTGCACGACGCCGTCGGCGCGATACACGACACGCTCGGTGAAGCCGAGCACGTCCTTCAGCCATTTGATCATTGCCTCGGCATCCCGGCAGCGCATCGTCGGGTACAGGCGCGGGGCTTCGAGATTAGTGGTCTTGGTCATGTCGATCTCCTTCCGTCATGCAACCGCACGCACATTGGCGAGCTGCTCCCTGAGTTTTGCGATCGCGGCGCGGTGCTCTTCGAGGCGGCCGCGTTCCTGGTCGACGACCGCCGGCGGCGCGTTATCGACGAACGAGGTGTTCGCCAGCTTACGCTCGCTTTGCGCCTGAAGCTTTTCGAGTTTTTCGAGCTGGCGGCTCAGGCGTTCGACTTCGGCCTGTACGTCGATCAGGCCGGCCATCGGCACCAGGATTTTCATGCCGCCGAGCAGGGCCGTCGCGCTTTGCGGTGCCTTGGCGGCGTCTTGCACCAGCTCGATCGACTCTACGCGCGCGAGACTTGCAATCAAGTCACGACGGGCGTCCAGCCGGCGGCGATCGTCAGGGCTTGCGTCGGCGAGCAGCACCGGCAAAGGCTTGCCGGGCGCGATGTCCATTTCGCCGCGAATCTGGCGCACGCCGAGCACGAAGTCCATCAACCACCGCATTTCGGCTTCGGCTTGTGTGTCTATGGCGAAGTCGTCGGCTTCCGGAAATGGGGCGAGCATGATGCTGTCACCGGCGCGATCCGCCAGTGGCGCGACTTTCTGCCAGATTTCCTCGGTGATGAACGGCATCAGCGGGTGCATGAGCCGAAGCAGCGTTTCCAGCACGACGGCTAGTGTCTCTCGCGTGCCGTTGCGTTGCGCGGCAGGCGCCTTTGCATCAAGCAGCGGCTTGGACAGCTCCAGGTACCAGTCGCAGTATTCGTTCCAGGTGAATTCGTACAACGCGCGCGCGGCGAGGTCGAAGCGATAGGTGCCCAACTGCTCGTGCACCGCCGCGATCGTGCGGGCGAGGCGCGAGCGGATCCAGTGTTCGGCGATGCCGTACTCGATTTCATTGTCTTCGGCCGGCGGCGCTTCCAGCTTCATCAGCACGTAACGCGCGGCGTTCCAGAGCTTGTTACAAAAATTGCGGTAGCCTTCGAGGCGGCCGAGGTCGAAGTTGATGTCGCGGCTCGGGCCGGCGAGGGCCGCGAGCGTGTAGCGCAGCGCGTCGGTGCCGTGGGCTGGAATGCCGTTCGGAAATTCCTTGCGCGTGTTCTTGGACACCTTTTCCGCGAGCTGAGGCTGCATCATGCCGAACGTGCGTTTTTCAATCAGCGCGTCGAGATCGATGCCGTCAATCAGGTCGATCGGGTCGAGGATGTTGCCTTTCGACTTTGACATCTTCTGGCCGTGTTCGTCGCGAATCAGGCCGGTGATGTAAATTTCGTGGAACGGTACGTCGTCCATGAACTTGAGGCTCATCATCACCATGCGCGCGACCCAGAAGAAGATGATGTCGAAACCGGTGACGAGGACGTTTGTCGGGTACCAGGTGCCGAGTTCCGGCGTTTGGTCCGGCCAGCCAAGGGTCGAGAATGGCCACAACGCGGACGAGAACCACGTGTCGAGTACGTCGTCGTCCTGCTTTAACGGCAGATTGTCGTCGAGTTTGTACTTCGCACGCGCCTCGGCTTCGCAGCGCGCAACGTAAATGTTGCCGGCTTCGTCGTACCATGCTGGAATGCGGTGCCCCCACCAGAGCTGACGGCTGATGCACCAGTCTTTGATGTTGCGCATCCATTCGAAATAGGTCCTGGTCCAGTTTTCCGGCACGAAGCGGATGCGGCCGTCTTCGACCGCGGCGATCGCGGGTTCCGCGAGCGGCGCGATTTTCACGTACCACTGGTCGGTCAGGAACGGTTCGACGACCGCGCCGCTCCGGTCGCCGCGCGGCACCATCAGCTTGTGATCGTCGATCCGCTCGATGAGGCCGGAAGCGTCGAGGTCGGCCACGACGCGCTTGCGCGCTTCGAAGCGGTCGAGGCCGCGATAAGGCGCCGGCACATCGTCGTTTAACGCCGCGTCTGATGTGAGCACGTTGATCATCGGCAGGTCGTGACGCTCGCCGATCTCGTAGTCGTTAAAATCGTGCGCCGGCGTGATCTTCACGCAGCCGGTGCCGAATTCGGGGTCGACGTAGTTGTCGGCGATGATCGGAATACGCCGGTCGGCGAGCGGCAGGTCGATTACTTTGCCGACGAGATGACGGTAACGCTCATCGTCCGGATGCACCGCGACCGCGACGTCGCCGAGCATGGTTTCCGGGCGCGTGGTTGCGACGACGACATGGCCCGAGCCGTCCGCGAGCGGATAGCGCAGATGCCAGAGATGACCGTTTTCCTCGGACGAAATGACTTCCAGGTCGGACAGCGCTGTCTTCAGCACCGGATCCCAGTTGACCAGGCGCTTGCCGCGATAGATCAGCCCTTCGTCGTAGAGCCGGACGAACACTTCGGCGACGGCTTTCGACAGACCTTCGTCCATCGTGAAGCGTTCGCGTGACCAGTCGACCGAGTCACCCAGGCGGCGCATCTGCCGCGTGATCGTCCCGCCGGATTGCTCCTTCCATTGCCAGACGCGTTCTTCAAATCTCTCGCGGCCGATTTCGTGACGCGTCTTGCCGTCGGCGTTCAACTGCCGCTCGACGACCATTTGCGTTGCGATGCCGGCGTGGTCGGTGCCGACCTGCCACAAGGTTTTGCGGCCGCGCATGCGCTGGTAGCGGATCAGCGCATCCATCAGCGTGTGCTGGAACGCGTGGCCCATATGCAGCGTGCCGGTGACGTTCGGTGGCGGGATCATGATGCAGTAGGGCGCGCCGTCGCCGCGCGGCGCGAAGTAACCGGCTGATTCCCAGCGATCGTACCAGGTCTGCTCGATCGCGTGCGGGTCGTAGGTCTTGTCCATCGGAATCTTTTTCTGTGTCGGGAAAGTAGAAGCGGTCGTCGGACTGCATTTTACCGGGCCGCGACCTGACGGCCGCTCCTGCAGGCAACAAATCAGCTTTTGCGGCGGCGATCGAAATCGGCAATCGTTGCGCCGACGATGCCGGCCAGTTCGTCGTTGAGCCGCTGGGCTACGCGGTCGACGAGCAGCGCCTGCGCTTCTTCAACGGACTCGGCAATGATGCGAGTGGCCGCCGATTCCAGTTCGGCGACCAGGTTCGCACGCAATTCATCGAGCCGCGAGGCCGCGGCTCCGGCAGGCGCTGATCGAGGTGCCGGCGCAACGAAAACCTTTGCGTCTGCCTGCATGCCCGCGGCAGCCGCTTCGTCGATGCCGAACTCGTCGTCGTAGCTGACTTCGGCAACCGGCAGCTGCGCCGGTTCGGCGTCGTCAAATTCTGCGATCGACGGAAAATCGGCGTCGACGTCGACGATGTCGGTCAGCACCGGCAACTCGTCGATTTCATTCGGGTCGAATTTGGGTTCGCGGCGCGCGTTCGAATGCGGATCGGCCATGGAGGCGGCTCACAGCTTGTGGGTTTGCAAAGGATAGCCCCGATCCTGGTAAAAGCGAAACCGGTTGCGGCCCTGCGCGCGCCGTTCCGGATCGGCATCGATGATTTCCATTACGCGCTCGAAGCGGCTGAAGAACAGCGGCACGCCGGATGCGAGATTGATCAGCAGCGCGCGGCCGGGCGGCGCCTCGGCCGCGGCGCCGATCAGCACCGGCTCGCTGTCGTTGTCCGGAAACTGCGCATGCGGCACGAAGCTCTGCTGGCGGAAGGTCCACAGCAGTTCGTCGACTGCGACGGTCTGCGCCGCCGACTCGGCGTGCACGTAAAGCGGCTGGCCATGCTGCCAGCCTTTTTCGGCAAGGCGGCAGGCAACGCGCTCGCGGCCGAGCGGGCGCGCGTCGGCGAGAACATAAAAGTCGACCCGCGTCACTCGGCTTTGGACAGGAGATACTGCATCACCAGCCCGAGCGGGCGTCCGGTGGCGCCTTTCTTCGGGCCCGACAGCCACGCGGTGCCGGCGATGTCGAGATGCGCCCAGCGGAATTTCTTTGTAAACCGGGACAGGAAGCAGGCGGCTGTGATGCTGCCGGCCTCACGGCCGCCGACATTGGCGAAATCCGCGAAGTTGCTCTTGAGCTGCTCCTGGTAGTCGTCCCACAGCGGCAACTGCCAGGCGCGATCGCCGGTCTTTTCGCCGGCTGCCAGGAGTTCGCGCACCAGCGCCTCGTCGTTGCCGAACAAACCATGCGCGTGCGCGCCAAGCGCGATGACGCAGGCGCCGGTCAAAGTCGCCATGTCGACGACGGTTTCCGGTTCGAAGCGCTCAGTGTAGGTCAGCGCGTCGCACAGCACCAGCCGGCCTTCGGCGTCGGTGTTGAGCACTTCGACGGTCTGGCCCGACATCGTCGTCAGGATATCGCCCGGCTTGTTGGCCGCGCCGTCCGGCAGGTTTTCGGAACTTGCAACGACTCCGATGAGGTTGATCGGCAACTCAAGCTCGGCGGCGGCTTCGAGTGCCCCGAAAACGGTGGCGGCGCCACACATATCGAACTTCATTTCGTCCATCGCGGCGGGCGGCTTGAGCGAAATGCCACCGGCGTCGAAAGTGATGCCCTTGCCGACGAGTGCGAGCGGCTTCTTCGTTTTGGCCGCACCCTGATAGTGCATGACGATGAGCTTCGCGGGCTCACGGCTGCCGCGCGAAACCGCAAGCAGCGCGCCCATACCGAGCTCGCGCATCTGCTCTTCCTCGATGACGTCCACCGCAACTTTCTTGTGGCGACTGGCGAGTTCGTGCGCCTGCTGCGCGAGATAGGACGGCGTGCAGATGTTGGGGGGCAGGTTGCCGAGTTCCTTGACAAGCGCCGCGCCGGCAGCAATGGCGCCGCCATGGCGGATACCGAGCTCTGCGGCGTCGCCGGCTTTTTCCGCTACGGCGAACGCAATCGACTCGACCGGGGTTTCGTCGTCGGGTTTGCTCTTGCAGCGGTTGAAAACGTAGGCCGCGTCGCCCGCCGCCTCTACGGAGTGGCGGACCCTCCAGTATGGATCCAGCCCGCCTGCAGAGATCAGGCTGAGCGTACTCAGCGCGCTCGTGATGCCATGGCCGGCGAGCGTCGTGACGGCGGCCGCAGTTGCCTTGCGCAGCGACTTCGCGCCGAATTCATCTCGCGAGCCGAGGCCGGCCAGCAGGACGGCGCCACATGCCAGTTTCGGCACCTTGAATAACAGCAGCGTCTGACCGATTTTGCCGGAAAACGCGCCGCTTTGAAGCAGGGCGCTGATGTAGCCGTCGCTCGTCTTGTCGATCGCGGCGGCGGAAGTGTCCAGCTTGCGATCGTCGAAAACGCCGATGATGGTGCAGGCGCCGGTGTGGGATTCAGGCCGCCCCGTGTTCACGGAAAATTGCATCTGTCGTTCTCCTTACGAATGAAAACGGCGTGCCTGCGGGAGTTCCGGGGGAATGTTCCCGATATTTCGCGTTATGATAGGCCGCCCTTCGGCAGGTTGTTGAAAACAGAGGTTTTCAGCAACCCGTAGCTTGATACATGGATGTATCGACATTTTTCCGATCACGTAAGTGATTGAAAAATGAAGCAAAGCAAAAATGCTTTTTGCCTTGCGTAAAATTGAAAAAGCCATGGAGCCGCTTTTTCAATAATCTGTTCGCGCGGGCGACTTTGCCGCCGAGCCTGTAAAAAATACGCAATTGTAACGAACGTCACGAATATTTCCTATGCCCGCGGCCGCCAACCTCCCTGTTTTGACGTATAAGCTGCGGGGCGACGCGTTCGATGCGGCTTAGTCTCGTCGATCGCTACCTGCTGCGCGAAACCGCACAGACCTGGGCGGCGGTGACGCTGGTTCTGCTCGTCATACTTGTTTCCAATCGTTTCGCGCTGCTGCTAGGCGACGCCGCTGCCGGAACGCTCGCGGCCGGATCGGTGTTTGCACTGATCGGACTCGCCGCGCTCAACTATCTGGTCATTATCATTCCGGTCGGCCTGTTCTTCGGCATCATGCTGGCGCTCGGCAGGCTGTATCGCGACAGCGAGATGACGGCCATGATGGCCTGCGGCATCGGCAGTTGGAACATCTACCGGCCGGTAATGCTTTTTACCGGTCTGCTGGTCGTAGTACTCGCGGTGCTCGCCCTGAATGTGAGTCCATGGGCGGCCGCGAGCAGCGACGCAGTTCGCGCGCGCGGCGAACACGAGGCAGAATTCACCCACTTCGAGGCCGGCCGATTCAAAAGCCCGGGAAACAATGGTGGCGTATTTTACGCCGAGGCGGTCGATTCGGACGGTCGCCTGCATCACGTCTTTGCCGAAACTCATACCGGCGGCGAGGTGCAGATTGTGTCCGCTGCCTCGGGAGTGCAGGCGCCGGCGCCGGATGGAAACGGGCGCTTCCTGATTCTCACGGATGGTTATCGTTACCAGGGCGTGCCGGGCACTGCCGGCTTCCGCGTCGCGCGCTTCAAGCACTACGGCGTACGGATCGCGCCCGGTGCGTCAGGCTATTCGCAAGGTACGGATACCGCCGCACAGCCGACGGCAGCGTTGTGGAGCATGCCGACGGCCGAGGCGCGTGCCGAAATTGAGTGGCGCATTGCAATGCCGGTGTCCGCGCTTGTACTCGCGTTTCTTGCTGTACCTCTCGCACGCACGCACCCGCGCCAGGGCCGCTACGGCAAGCTGTTCGCGGCGGTTCTTGTTTACATCATTTACTCGAACGTGCTGGCGGTGGCGCGCGTCTGGGTCGAGCGTGAATGGATTCCGGGCCCGGTCGGCCTGTGGTGGGTGCCGGCGGTGACAGTCGTCCTGGCCCTTGTGTTGCTGTGGCGGCAGCGTGAACTGCGGCGCTACTCGCCGCTCGAAGGAGCGACTCCGGCATGACGCTGCTTGATCGCTATCTGGGCCGCACCGTTGTCGGCGCCTCGTTGCTGGTGCTGCTGGTGCTCACCGCGCTGTGGGGCTTTGTGACCTTCATCGAGCAGTTGCACCGTATCGGCCACGGCAGTTACGGCGTGCTCGACGCGCTGCAGTATGCGCTGCTGACGCTGCCCGACAATGCGCTTGACCTGTTTCCGACCGCGGCGCTGATGGGGGCGCTGCTCGGACTCGGCGGCCTGGCGAGCACGAACGAGCTGATGGTAATCCGAACCGCCGGCGTCTCGGCGCTGCGCATCGCCGCCTCGGCGCTCGTGGGCGGCGTAGTGCTGGCGGTTGCCGTGGCACTGATCGGCGAATACATCGCACCTCCGGCCAAAAGTTATGCGGAACAGGCGCGGGGGGCGGCGCTGTATGGCCGCGTCGGCAGCGGCGGCGAGGGCGGCATTTGGGCGCGCGACGGCGACCTTTACATCAACGTGCGCGAAATGGCCGATCAGAAGCTGATTCGCGGCATCTATATTTACCGCTTCGACGGCCTGCAACTCACGCGCGCGACGCACGCGGATGTCGCGCGCTTTGAAAACGGCCATTGGCAGTTGCATAACCTGCAGACGACGACCCTTTCCGGTCAGACCGAAGCACGTTCCACACGCGCGGCGTCGGCGGAGTGGAAGACGCTCCTCGACCCGGACCTGTTGAGCCTGTTCGTCGTCGATCCGGATAATCTGTCGGCGGGGGGGTTGCTGCGCTACATCGACTATCTGCACCACAACAACCTGAGCGCGAAGCGTTACGAGACCGCGTTCTGGCACAAGGTTGCACGACCGGTGACGGTACTCGCGATGGTCCTGCTGGCAATGCCGTTCGTGTTCGGTCCACTGCGTTCGGCGGCGACCGGGCAGCGCCTGCTGGTCGGCATACTCACCGGTGTCGCGTTTTATTTGTTTAATACGATGACCGCCCAGCTCGGCGAGGTTTTCGGCGCGCCCCCGCTAGCGGCTGCCTGGCTGCCGACCGTCGTCCTCGCTGCCGTGAGCCTGTTTGCCGTCAGCCGGTTGCGCTGAGGGGCGTAGCGGTATCGGCAGCACCGCCAGGCGCGTGCCGGACAGGCGGTCGTGCCACGCGAGCCGTTCGCGGTCGAACGCCGGCCACACGAAGCCGGCGAGCGCGACGATAAATACAACCGGCCCAAGTACATCGCGGAATATCCAGCCCGACGCACCAGGATAGGTAACGAATTCCAATCCGAGGCCGATCAGCAGCCAAGGAATCAGCATGCTGAGATAGCGCCGCAGAGCGGCGTACCAATCGAGCGCATGGCCACTGTTGGCGATGACGCGCACGCGCCACGCTCGCATGCCGAGCGTCTGGCCGCCGTGCGTCCAGAACCAGCCGAAGAACAGGAATGCGACCGCGATCAGGTAAAGTTGAAAACCGGTTTGCGGAAGTTCGCCGCGACCGCGGAAGACAAAAAGCGCAATCGCCGTCGCCGGAAACCACAGCGCAATCACCAGCAGGCTGTCGTAGAAAGCGGCGGCGTAGCGGCGCAGCAAGCGCGGAGAATCTGTGATGGTCATGGGGTCAATCGCGCGCCGGTTCGACAGGCAAGCTGTGGCGCTCCCAGGGGGAATCGAACCCCCGTTTCAGCCTTGAGAGGGCCGCGTCCTGGACCGCTAGACGATGGGAGCAATTTGAGCTGGACGTTTTCACGCTTTACAGCAGGCCGTTTTAAGCCTGCTATAAAGCAGGCAGGACGCCCGCTCGCGAATCAGGCACGAGCCGGACTCGCGGTCTGGAAAACGGCAGGAAGCTGTTTTCCAACAACCCGGCAAAGCGGTGTATTATACGCGAGGTTTGTACAACCTCAAGGACAACATGGAGCGCGATCCCGCAGGTCGCACGGATTCCCGTGTTCAGGGACAGGTTTTCGACTCTCCGCCAGTTTCTCAAGCGCCAGTTTCGCCAAGGATCGTGCCGCGCGCCGACCACTCGGTGTCGCGGACCAATATTTCCGACAGCGCGCTGAAAGTTCTCTACCGGCTCAAGAACGCCGGCTTCATGGCTTTTCTGGTCGGCGGCAGCGTGCGCGACCTGTTGCTCGGGCAGGTGCCGAAAGACTTCGATGTCGCGACCGATGCGCACCCCGATCAGGTTCAGGCGCTGTTCAGGAACTGCCGCCTGATCGGCCGGCGTTTCCGGCTTGCCCATGTGCGCTATGGCCGCGAAGTCATCGAAGTGGCAACGTTTCGTGCCGCACCCGACGACGCCGGAGATGAGGAGGTCGATCGGCGCCTCGACGAACGCGGCCGCATTCTGCGCGACAACGTTTATGGCACGATCGAAGAAGACGTCTGGCGCCGCGACTTCACCGTCAACGCGCTGTATTACGACATTCGCGACTTTTCAGTCTGGGATTACGTCGGCGGCCTCGACGATCTCGAACATCGCATCCTGCGCCTGATCGGCGAACCGGCAACGCGTTACCGCGAAGACCCGGTGCGCATGCTGCGCGCGGTGCGCTTCGCCGCCAAGCATGACTTTACGATTGAGAGAGCGAGCGAGGCGGCGCTGTTCGAACTTGCGCCGCTGATTGCGGACATTCCGCCGGCGCGACTGTTCGACGAGGTGCTCAAGCTGTTCATGACCGGTCGCGCCGAACGGAATTTCGAACTGCTTGCGCACTATGGGCTGTTCGCGCAGTTGTTCCCGTGGACGGCCGAACAGCTTGACGCGGAGCCTGCGGCCGCGGAATTCGTGCGCCGTGCGCTCGCCAATACCGATCGGCGCATCGCGGCGGATCAGCCGGTCACACCGGCTTTTCTGTTCGCGGCGCTGTTGTGGGCGCCGGTGCGCTTATACGCGTCGTGGCGCGAAGGCGATGGCCTCGGCGGCACCGAGGCGTTCCGCCAGGCGGGCAGCGCGCTTGCCGCGCAGGAGCAGCGTCGGGTTGCGTTGCCGCGCCGTTTCGCGCAGCCGATGACCGAGATCTTTTCGTTGCAGCCGCGCTTCGCGCAACGGCGAGGCAAGCGGCCCGAGCGGCTGCTTGGCCATCCGCGCTTCCGCGCCGCCTACGATTTTCTGCTGCTGCGTGCCGAAGCCGGCGAGGCGGACCAGGCGCTTGCCGACTGGTGGACAGCGTTCCAGGCCGATCATGCCAGCGACGAGCCGGAGAGCCGGCCGGCCGAGCGCAAGCGCCGCCGGCGGCGCCGCCGGCACAGCGCCGATGCGGAGGAGGAGGCCTGACGATCGGCGTGCGCGCCTATATTGGTCTCGGCAGCAACCTCGACGAGCCGCGTGCCCACATTGAGCGGGCTTTCGAGGACCTGGCCCGGCTGCCGTCGGCGCGCCTCGTCGCAGTCTCGCCGCTTTATCGCAGCCGTCCAATCGGGCCGCAGCCGCAACCGGATTACATCAACGCTGTCGCGGAACTGGATACGATGAACGACCCGATGCGGCTGCTGGCGCAGTTGCAGCGCATCGAGACGCGTCATGGCAGGATACGGCCGGCTCCGCAGCACTGGGGGCCGCGGCCGCTGGACCTGGATCTGCTGATCTACGGTCGAGCGCGTATACAGACGGCGCGTCTCGTCGTGCCGCATCCGCGGCTCGCCGAGCGCGGGTTCGTGTTGTATCCTCTCGCCGACGTTGCGCCGGAGTTGCGCATTCCCGGGTTCGGCCGGCTTCCGGCGCTGCTCGCGCGCGTTTCCAT
>DASSOO010000423.1:0-3726 GCA_035700455.1 Gammaproteobacteria bacterium | reverse complement strand
CCGCCGGATCCAGCCGCTGTCGCGGACCGATTCTTCTTCGAGCCGCCGGCGGCGTGCCTCGAGAATCGGTGCGCGGCCGAGGTAACCGAGAAGGTGCGTGGGATCGTTACGGTCGACGACCAGCAGGCGGCCGACCTCGCTGGCGAGCATACGGTTGAGCGCAGTGCTCAGCACCTCGTCCGGGTAAGTCACGACGATATCCGTTTCCCCGGCGTCCAACACCGTTATGTCCGGCTTGTCGTGGCGCTCCAGCGAACGCAGGACGTCGCCGCGGGTGATGATTCCGACCAGCTTGCCGTCGGCGTCGACAATCGGGTGCGCCTGGTGACGCGTGACGACCGGATCGTGGCGCGCAACGCGTTCGGCAAGCTCCGTCAGCGGCATGTCGGCTTTTAGCGTGGTCGGCTGGCGATCCATCACGGTGCCGACCGAAATTTCCTGCAACACATCGACCTCGTAATCCTGCTGCACGTGCAGTCCGCGGCGGCGCAGTTTTTCGGTCATGATCGTGCTGTCGCGCATGAAGTAGTAGGCCACGGCGTTGGCGACAACACAGACGATCATCAGCGGCAACACCGAGTTGTAGTTGCGCGTAATCTCAAAGGCGAAAATGATCAGCGTGAAGCTCGCCCGCGCCGCGGCCGCGAAGGTTGCCGCCATACCGACTACGGCGAACGCGGCCGGATCGAGATGTACGCCTGGAAATACGAGATTGACGACGATCGCGAATGCACCGCCGATTGCGGCGCCGACCATGAACATCGGCGCGAGCAGACCGCCGGAAGTGCCGGAACCGAGCGATACCAGAAGCGCGAGGCTCTTGAATACGATGATCGTCAGCAGCAGCAGCAGAGGCAGGCGCGCATTGAGGATGTCCGAGATTGTGTCGTAGCCGACGCCGAACACGCGCGGAAAGAAATAGCCGATGATGCCGAGTCCCAGAGCGCCGATTGCGGGCCACCACATCTTGTCCACGGGCAGCTTTTCGAACAGGTCCTCGAACCAGTACAGCAACTTCGTGAACGCGACCGCGACGACGCCGCAGATCAACGCGAGCACGAAGTAGAACGGCAACCCGGAAACGATGTTGAAATGCGGCCGGCCGACGGTGAACAGCGGTCCAGGCCCGATCAACTGGAAATGTACCGTCGTCGCCATCGTACTGGCGATGACCAGCGGGATGAAAGAGCGCGACTTGAATTCGAACAGCAGCAATTCGATCGCGAGGATGACACCCGCGATCGGCGTGTTGAAAGTCGCCGCCATACCCGCCGCGGCGCCGCAGGCGAGCAGCACCTTGCGCTCGGCGGCGGTCGTATTGATGATCTGACCGACAATCGAACCCAGCGCACCGCCGGTCTGAATGATCGGCCCCTCGGCGCCGAACGGGCCGCCGGTACCGATGCCGATCGCGGCCGACAGCGGCTTGAAGATCGCTACGCGCGGCGAGATACGGCTGCGATTGACCGTAATTGCCTCCATCGCTTCCGGAATGCCGTGACCGCGGATCTTGTCGGTGCCGTACTTCGCCATCAGCCCGATGATCAGGCCGCCGACGGCAGGAATGACGATTACCCACGCACCCGCCGGGCTGTGATACAGGTGCGGAAATCCGGTCGCGACGCGGCCGAAGAACGCGAGGTTCGTCACCAGCCCGATCAGCTTGTAAAGGCCGTAGGCAGTGAAGCCCGAAACCAGGCCGATGCCCGCCGCGAGCAAGGCGATCAGGAAGATTCTGAATTCCGCGGCATTAAGCGGGAGCGTATGCGCGCCGTCGCGCGCATCAATGGCTTGAGACATTGAAGTACCGGGTTAACGCGGCACGCGGCAGCCGCCGCGTACGCCATGAGGGGATAGAAGAATCTGCCATAGCTGGCTGCGACGCGACCGGAACGTGCCCATGCTGCTTTGCAGGTAATAGGTCCACATGCGATAAAAGCGGTCGTCGTATTCCGACTTGAGTTCGTCCCAATGGGTGCGGAAATTATGCAGCCATTCGTTCAATGTAAGGTCGTAGTCCGTGCCGAAGTTGTGCCAGTCTTCGAAGATAAACAAGCCTTCGATGGCTGTCGTAATCTGGCGCGCCGAAGGCAGCATCGAGTTTGGAAAAATGTAGCGCGCGATCCAGGGATCGGTCTCGGTGACCGACGTATTCGTACCAATGCAGTGCAACAAAAACAGGCCGTCATCCGGCAGCAGCCGGTGCGCCGTTTCCATGTAGGTGCGATAATTCTTGTAGCCGACATGCTCGAACATGCCGATCGAAACAATGCGATCGAACCGACCGCTGATGTTGCGATAATCCTCCAGGCGGATGTCGATCGGCAGGTCGCGGCAGATTTCACGTGCGTAGTTCGCCTGCTGCTCCGATACCGTCACACCGACGACCTCGACCCCGTAGCGTTCCGCGGCGAAGCGGGCCATGCCGCCCCAGCCGCAGCCGATGTCGAGCAGCCGCATGCCGGCTTCGAGGCCGAGCTTGCGGCAGACAAGATCGAGTTTTGCTTCCTGTGCCTCGTCGAGCGTCGTCGCATCTTTCCAGTAGCCGCAGCTGTACATCATGCGCGAATCGAGCATGCATTGGTACAGTCGATTGCCGTTGTCGTAATGGCGCCGGCCGATCTCGAACGCACGCGAGCGGCTTTGCAGGTTTATGAGACGCGCGCGCAGCGAACGCAGCGCGTCCTTCCAGGTCAGAACCTGGGTGTCGATCTGCGCGCGTAGCAGTCGCGCAAAGAACTCGTCCAGCCGTGCGCAGTCCCACCAGCCATCCATGTATGCCTCGCCGACGCCGAGTGAGCCTTCGGCGAAGGCGCGTGTAAAAAGCCGCGGGTCGTGCACCCGGATGTCCCAGGGTCGGCCGCCGTCGATTTCGATATCGGCCGTGCGCAGCAATTCGGCCGCCCGGTCCTTGAGGGCGCGGCGCCGAACCGGTACCGATTGCGGTTGTTCTTGATTGGCGGTGTTCATCTGGCGCTATCCCCGCGCGGCGAGGCGATCATGTCCCGCGGCCGGAGACCAGCCCCCCAGCGGTAAATGCGACTGAGCCCACAATTTTACCGCACTCGCGGTCACGCGTCAGGTGGCCGCCCCCGGCGCGTTGGCATTTCGGCCGGCGCATCGGTACAGTACTGCCTTTTTGAGCACCGCCGTCACCGCGACCGAACCTGACACCCGGATATCATGTTCGCCAACATTACCGCCGCCGTTGCCGGGTTCATCATCTCGACGATCGGGAGCATGGGATATCGCGGCATCGTGTTGCTGATGGCGATCGAAAGCGCCTGCATCCCGTTGCCGTCGGAAATTGTCATGCCGTTTTCGGGCTACCTTGCCTTTACCGGCAGGCTCAGCCTGTGGGGCATCGCGCTCGCCGGCGCGGTCGGCTGTGTGCTTGGCTCCCTGATCGCCTACTACGTCGGCCTGCACGGCGGCCGGCCGCTGGTGGAGCGCTACGGCAAGTACCTGCTGATCTCGCGCCGGGACCTCGATCTCGCCGATCGCTGGTTCGCGCGCCACGGCGAGGCAACTATTTTTATCAGCCGCTTGCTGCCGGTGGTACGTACTTTTATCTCTTTTCCGGCCGGCATCGCACGAATGAACCCTGTCCGCTTCGTATTGCTGACATTCGCGGGCTCCTTCGTCTGGTGTCTGGGGCTTGGCTGGATCGGCATGAAACTCGGCCAGCATTGGGACACTCTCGGGGCCTACTTTCACCGCTTCGAC
>DASSOO010000422.1:0-3056 GCA_035700455.1 Gammaproteobacteria bacterium | reverse complement strand
TGTGCGCCGGCGCCAAGTGCGGCGATCAGCAGCTGTTGATTTCTGGCGCCCTCGGCACCGGCCACGGCCGCAACCAACTGCGCGACGCCCTGCGTCGCTATTTGCGCGGAAACGCGCGCGTTCGCGTGATGGGCGAGCACGTGCGACACCTCGTGACCTAATACTGCCGCAAGCTGGGCCGGCGTGCGCGCATATTTGAACAGGCCGGTGTAGACGCCGATGTAGCCGCCGGGCAGTGCCCATGCGTTCGCTTCATCTTTCTGGAATACCGTGACCTGCCAGTTCTGGTTGGGTGCGGCCACAGAACTGATTGAATTCGCGACACACTGCACGTATTGGTTGAGCGCGGCGTTGCGCGAAACGGGCGTCTGCTGCCTGGCCTGCTTGTAAGCCTCCGCTCCCATCTGCGCCATCTGGCTGCTCGATACGAGGCTGAGCTGCGGGTGACCCAGCGGCGAAGTGGTGCAGGCGGCAAGTACGAGCAGCAATACGGGCGCGATCGGCATCCGGGTCCATTTCATGGTTTTCTCCTTGTGCGAACGCACATCTTTGAATCCATTATAGCGGCAGGCGCTCAGACTTCGGTGCGAACGCCGGCGCCGTCGATCGCGCAAACCGGCATCTGCGGCGAATTCTTCGCATGCGCCGGCCGGCCGCTGCGATCGACGATGATGAGCCCCGCCTCACCCGGCATACGTGCGCCGAATTCGGCGACAGCCGCACGCGCCGCCTCGGCCGCGGACGCACCATCGGCAACCAGCTGCGCCGCATAATGCGCAAGCACGAGGCGGATGATCGCTTCGCCGTCGCCGGTGCACGATACGGCCGCAATACTGTCGGCATAGGTGCCGCAGCCGATCAGCGGAGAGTCGCCGACGCGTCCCGGCAGCTTGTTGTAAATGCCGCCGGTCGAAGTTGCCGCCGCAAGCCGTCCTTCTACATCGCAGGCGACACAACCGACCGTACCGTGATCGCGCTCCCATTGTGCGCGCCGGGTGGCAACGACAAGTTCTGCCGGATCGCATTCCTCGATCGCGTGCTCACGCGCGAACTCGACGGCACCGCTGCCTGCGAGCATGACGTGGCGTCCGTCGTCCAGCACGGCGCGCGCCAGGCGCACAGGGTTGCGGATGCCGCTGACGGCGGCGACGGCGCCGGCCGCGCGGGTCGTACCGTCCATTACCGCGGCATCTGTCTCGACGGCACCGTTGATATTCAGCGTCGAGCCCGTGCCCGCATTGAACAGAGGATCGTCTTCGAGCACGACCGTCGCAGCGACAACGGCGTCGAGCGCTGTACCGCCGCCCTGCAGGATGCGCCAGCCGGCCTCGGCCGCACGCCGGCAGCCGGCGAGACGCTCCGGAATGCTTGCCTGATCGACGCGGCCGGCGCCGCCGTGGACGATGATTGCAGGCTGCAATGCTTACTCTCACCTCGCCCCTCTCCCGGAGGAGAGGAAGGAGAGCTACTCGTTGCCGTAAATCTTCACGACCAGATGTCCGTGGGTGTCGACGTACCCGCGGTACATGCCCGGCGTGTTGAACGGCATGACGATATCGCCGGCGCGGTCGAGTCCGATCATTCCGCCGGTATTCGTGCCGCCGAGCTTGACGAGCTTGGTGTGGATTTCGTAATTCGCCGCCTTTTGCAGCGACCATCCCTTGTATTCCATCAGGTCCGACACGTCCTTGAGCAGATTCAGGCGCATGTAATATTCGCCGATGCCGGTGCCGGAACCGGCAAACGTTGCGTTGTCGGCATACACGCCGTCGCCGACCAGCGGCGAGTCGCCGACGCGGCCGAAGCGCTTATTGGTGAGACCGCCGGTCGACGTGCCGCCGGCGAGGTTGCCGTCGCGGTCCAGCGCGGCGCAGCCGACCGTACCGAATGCATGCGCGTTCGTGCCGGCGATGCCTTCGGGCTCGGCCATCGCCTGCTTGCTCTTGCGTTCCTCGTTGAGCACATGCTGGAGTGCATCCCAGCGGCGCTGCGTAAAGAAGTAATCCTGCGGTACCAGTTTGATGCCTTGCGCGATTGCAAAATCTTCGGCACCAGTGCCGACGAGCAGCACGTGCGGTGTCTTTTCCATGACCAGGCGCGCGAGGTGGATCGGGTTGGCGACGTGTTGCACGGCCGCGACGGCACCGGCTTTCATCGTTCTGCCGTCCATGATGGCCGCGTCGAGCTCGACCTGCCCGTTATGCGTGAACACGGCGCCTTTGCCGGCATTGAACAGCGGCGAATTTTCCAGCACTTCAATGGCGGCCTCGCAGGCGTCAAGGCTGCTGCTACCGTGCTGCAATTCGGCATAGCCGGTCTTAAGCGCCTCTTTCATCGTACCGCGGTACTGCGTTTCCATCGCCGCCGTCATTTCACCGCGCGTGATCGTGCCGGCGCCGCCGTGCATGACGATAGCGATCTTGTGTGCGGGTGCGGCGGCGAGCGGTAGTGCGGCGAACAAGCCGGCAACCGGCGCCAGGCAGCGTACGAAACGTGAAAACGACATGCTGTGTCTCCTTCGTTGTCGTTATAAAACCGCTGCAGGAGCGGTCGCGAAATCGCGACGGTCGCGGCGCCTGTTACTCGCCCGCGATCGTCATCTCGTCAATCAGGATCGAGCCGGTACGCACGTTGCCGCGCACGTCGACGTCGCTGCCGACGGCAACGATGCTGCGATACATGTCGCGCAAATTGCCGGCGATCGTCACTTCCTCGACCGGGTGTGCGATCGCGCCTTCCTCGACCCAGAAGCCGACCGCGCCGCGCGAATAATCGCCCGTGACGCCGTTGACGCCCTGCCCCATCAGCTCCGTCACAACCAGTCCTTTGCCCATGCGTGCAAGCAGGCTGTCGAAACCGCCGTTGCCGCCGCTGACGACGACGTTGTGCGCACCGCCTGCGTGGCCGTTGGTCACGAGCCCCAGCTTGCGCGCCGAGTAGCTCCCGAGCAGGTAGCTTTGCAGCACGCCGCCCGCGACGATTTCGTTGTCGCGTGTCGCGACGCCCTCGGCGTCGAACGCCGCGCTGCCGATCGCGCCGCGCAAATGCGGCCGCTC
>DASSOO010000421.1:0-3476 GCA_035700455.1 Gammaproteobacteria bacterium | reverse complement strand
AACAAAGACAACAGGAGACGATTATGGACATCAAGCAAACGGAGGCGAAAGCCAAAGGCTTTTTTCACGACTTCAAGGAATTCGCGATGCGCGGCAATGCCATCGACATGGCAGTCGGCATTGTCATCGGCACCGCGTTCGGCACTATCGTCAAATCGCTGGTGGCGGATGTCATCATGCCGCCGTTCGGGCTGCTGCTCGGCGGTACGGATTTCACCAAGTATTTCATCGTGCTCAAGCAGGGCACGCCGCAGGGTCCGTACAAAAATATGGCGGCGGCCGAGGCCGCGCACGCGGTGACGCTGAACTACGGCGTGTTCATCGGCACGATCATCACGTTCATCATCATCGCGCTGTCGATCTTCATCATCCTGCGCCAGATCAACAAGCTGAAACGCAAGCCGCAGGACGTGCCGGCGTCGCCGACCACCAAGGACTGCCCGTACTGCTTCAGCAGTATTGCGATCCAGGCGACGCGCTGCCCGGCGTGTACCTCGCAACTTGAATGACCGGCGTTCAGACCTTCGCCGAGACCTTATGATTTTGCGCCAGCTTGCGAATCTCCTGCAGTGCGACTGACAGCGTCGGGAAATCGAGGCTGCCGGCGGTGGTCTTCATATCGCCGATGACGCGCTGGGTGTGATTGACAATGTCGTGGTGTGCGTCGATCCACTTCTCAAGGCAGCGGTCGATGTCGTCGTTTTTGCCAAAGCCGGCAAGCACTTGCGCAGTCAGACGCCGCTGCTGCGTGTACAGGTCTTCGCGAAGCGATCCACGCGCGACCGCCTGCCAGTGGCCGTGCGCCTGCAACTGCTCGACCTGCTCGTGCAGCCAGTTGATCTGCAAGCGGGCACCGAGTTTGAAGTAGGCACGCGCGGCGGTTTCGACGCCGAGGCCGGATTCTGCGGCGACATCGATGATATCCATTGCGGCGTAGAGCGGGTCAAGCGCCGCGATTTTACGCGCGAGCGCCTTGGGCACGCCGACAGCGAGGAACTTGTCCTGCGCCTTGGTGAAGTCCTCAAGCTCCTGTGCCGGCAGGATGTCCTCGACGTGCTCCATAAGCGCCCTCAGTCCCGGGGCCAATTCCGCGACACGCGCGGCGATGTCGAGGCGCCGGCGCATATGGTCGAGCAGCCAGCGGGTCGCGTGGCGCAACAGGCGAGCGGTGCGCGTGATCATCGCCGTCTGTACCGCCGCCGGCACTTCGTTGTCGAGCGCTTCGATGTCGGTCCAGATGCCGCGCATGTCGTAGGTTTCGCGGGCGATCGTGTAAGCGCGCGCGACCATCGACATGTTCGCACCGGTTTCTTCCCGCAGCCGGTGCGCAAACGTCGGGCCCATGCGGTTGACGATGCTGTTGGTAATGGCGGTCGCGATGATTTCGCGGCACAGGCGATGTTTGACCATCAACTTCTTGTAATCTTTGCGCAGCGGTGTCGGGAAATAACTTTCCAGCTCCTTGCCGAGATAAGCGTCCTGCGCGACATCCGATTCGATCAGCGCGTTGTAGATCGTAATTTTGCTGTAGGCGAGCAATACTGCGATCTCGGGGCGCATGAGGCCGCGTGATGCTGCGCGGCGGGAAGTCAGTTCTTCCTCGCCCGGCAGGAATTCGAGCGCGCGGTTGAGTGCGCCCGAACGCTCCAGCAGGCGAATGAGATAGGCATGCTCCTCGATGCGGTCGGCCGCCTGCGACTCAGCGACAGTGATCGCCTGGCTCTGGAGATAATTGTTGCGCAGCACGAGTGCGGCGATCTCGTCGGTCATGGTCGCGAGCAGTTTGTTGCGCTGCTTGATCGTAAAGTTCTCGCCGAGCGCCATATTGAGCAGGATCTTGATGTTGACTTCGTGATCGGAGGTATCGACACCCGCAGAGTTGTCGACGAAGTCGGTGTTCAGCCGGCCGCCCGCGAGCGCATATTCGATACGGCCGAGCTGCGTCATGCCGAGGTTGCCGCCTTCGCCGACGACGCGGCAACGCAGATCCTTGCCATTGATGCGCAGCGCATCGTTGGCGCGGTCGCCGACTTCGGCATTGGTTTCGCTCGCGGCCTTGACATACGTGCCGATGCCGCCGTTCCAAAGCAGATCGACCGGTGCTTTCAGAATTGCGCGAATCGTTTCCTGCGGTGTCAACTCCTCGGCTTCAATTCCGAGTACTACGCGCATTTCCGGGCTGATTGGAATGTGCTTGGCGCTGCGCGGCCACACGCCGCCACCGTTCGAGATGGTAGCGGCGTCGTAGTCCGCCCATGTCGAGCGCGGCAAGTTGAACAGCCGCTGCCGCTCCTCGAAGCTCTTTTCCGTATCCGGGTTCGGATCGAGGAAAATATGCATGTGGTTGAACGCGGCGACCAGCTTGATGTGCCGCGACAGCAGCATGCCGTTGCCGAAGACGTCGCCGGCCATGTCGCCGATGCCGACGGCGGTGAAGTCGGTCGTTTGCGTGTCGATGCCCATTTCGCGGAAGTGACGCTTGACCGACTCCCAGGCGCCGCGCGCGGTGATGCCCATTTTCTTGTGGTCATAACCGGCTGAGCCACCCGACGCGAACGCGTCGCCGAGCCAGTAGTCGTATTCGGCGGCAACGCCATTGGCGATATCGGAGAAAGTAGCGGTGCCCTTGTCGGCGGCGACGACAAGGTATGGATCGTCCGGGTCGCGGCGTACCACGTCGCGCGGGGGCACGACCTTGCCCCCGGCAAGGTTATCGGTGAGGTCGAGCATACCGCGCATGAAGTTCTGATAGCAGGCAACGACTTCCTGCATCAGCTTGTCACGATCCGCGGGCGGACGCTTGACGACGAAGCCGCCCTTGGAACCGACCGGCACGATGACAGTATTCTTGACCATCTGCGCCTTCATCAGGCCGAGGACTTCGGTGCGGAAGTCTTCGCGCCGGTCTGACCAGCGGATGCCGCCGCGCGCAACTTTGCCGCCGCGCAGGTGCACCGCCTCGAAGCGCGACGAGTAGACGAAGATTTCGAACATCGGCCGCGGCAGCGGCAGCTCCGGGATCTTTGCCGGATCGAGCTTGAACGACATGTACGGTTTCGGCCGCTTCTTGTCGGTCTGAAAATAGTTTGTGCGCAGGGTTGCCTCGATCATCGTGACAAAGTTGCGCAGGATGCGATCGTCGTCGAGACTGCTGACCGAATCGAGTTTCTGCTTCAGCGTCGCAATGCATTCTTTCGCGCGCGCCTCGCGCGTCTTGTCGACGCCGGCCGGGTCGAAGCGAATTTCGAACAGTTCGATCATGCACTTGGCGATGTCGGCGTTGTTCGCGAGCGCCTGCTCCATGTAGGCCTGGCTGAACGGCGCGCCGGTCTGCAGCAGGTACTTGCAGTAGGCGCGCAGCAGCGCCGTCTCGCGCCAGGTGAGGCCGGCGGCCAATACCAGCTTGTTGAAACCGTCGTTCTCGACGTTGCCGCTCCAGATCTGTGCGAACGCATCCTGGAAAATTCCCTTGACCT
>DASSOO010000420.1:0-3070 GCA_035700455.1 Gammaproteobacteria bacterium | reverse complement strand
TCTGCGATTCGCCGATCCCAGCATGACAATGTTGCAGATATTCATCGCCAGTTGCTGGGTACTGGTGCTGACCGCACACACCCGCCAGGCGCGCGGGCTGATCGTGATGAGCTATTTCGTCACCTATTTCTTCGGCGTGTTCCGCCTTGGCTTGCGCCAGTTCCTGATCCTGAGCGCGTTTACTATCAGCGGCTACGCACTGATTCTCGTCAACGAACAACGGGCGGCACCCGGCGCCGACCTGCGCTTTGACTGGCTGCGCTTCGCGGTACTTGCGGTACTGTTGATGTGGTTGTCCTGGATCGGCAGCTACGTCGCCGGGCTGCGCGAGCGCCTGGCAGCAAAAAATGCGGCTCTCGAGCAGGCGCTCGACAAGATACGTGCGCTCGCGATGCACGATGAACTGACGCAGACTTACAACCGCCGCCACCTGATGGAGACGCTCGAAACGGAATGTGCAAAAGCGGCCGGCAACGGCCGCCGGCTGTCGGTCTGCCTGATCGATCTCGATCATTTCAAGGCGATCAACGATCGCCATGGCCACAGCGCCGGCGATCGGATTCTGTGCGAACTCACTGCCTGCATCGAAGCGCAAATCCGCACGCTTGGCCCACGGCCTCGCGACGAAAGCTTCGGCCGTTACGGCGGCGAGGAATTCCTGCTGGTACTGCCGCACACCAGCATTGACGGGGCGTTGACCTGCGCCGAGCGGTTACGCGCAGCGGTTGCGGCGGCTGACTTTCGCATCGGCGGAGAGTCTGTTTCGCTCACGCTGTCGGCCGGCGTTGCGGAGTACGCGGCCGGGGAGCCGGTTATGGGGCTGCTCGATCGCGCCGATGCCGCGCTATACAGAGCCAAGGCCGACGGCCGCAATTGCATACGCGCCAACGGAGCAACGGCTCCCGCCGAGGCGGAATCTGTGCCGACGCCGTAGGCGGATAGATTTATTTGCCGATGCAGAAGTTCGAAAAGATTCGGCCCAGCAACTCGTCGCTGGTGACCGTGCCGGTGATCGCACCAAGGTCCTGTTGCGCCAGACGCAGTTCCTCGGCGATAAGCTCACCCCGGCGCACCGCACAGTGGCGCCGGGCCGCCTCGATGCGTTCGGCAGCGCGGGCGAGCGCATCCAGATGCCGGCGTCTGGCAAGGAAGTTTTCGCCGCCGCCGTCAAATCCGGCGCTGGCCTTGATGAAAGTAACCAGTGCGTCGAAACCCGCGCCCGTTGCCGCCGACAGCGCAATAGCCGAATCGTCGAGCCCGGGCGTGCGGCCGGTCAGGTCAACCTTGTTGTAGATACGACATACCGGCATGCTGTTGGGAAGTTCGGCGATGATCGCGGCATCTTCGTCGCAAAAACCGACCTGATCGTCGACGATCAGCAGGACGAGATCGGCTTCGGCCAGCCGCGCCCGTGCGCGCCGCATGCCTTCCTGCTCGACCAGGTCACCGCCGGGCCGTAGTCCGGCGGTGTCGCAAACCGTCAGCGGCAGGCCATCGAGATCAATGCGCTCGTTAAGGAGATCGCGCGTCGTTCCGGGCACTTCGGTAACGATCGCGGCCTCGTAGCCGGCGAAACGGTTGAGCAGGCTCGACTTCCCGGCGTTCGGCCGTCCGGCGATAACGACCGTCAGCCCGTCGCGCAGCAGCCGGCCGCGGCGCGCACCGGCGATCAAGGAGGCTATGGAGTCCGCAATCGCTTCAAACCGTATGGCGACGCCGCCGTCGGCGAGCACGTCGACTTCCTCGTCGGGAAAGTCGATATCGGCTTCGACATAAACACGCAGCGTCGTCAGGTCTTCGACGACAGCCTCGACCGCGGCGGAGAATTCGCCCGAGAGCGAGCGCATCGCCGCCCGGGCCGAGGCGCGGGTGGCGCTGTCGATCAGGTCCGCGATGGCCTCGGCCTGCGCGAGATCCAGCCGGCCGTTCAGAAAGGCGCGCTCGGAAAATTCGCCCGGCCGCGCAAGCCGTGCCCCGAGGCCGAGCACGCGCTCGACAATAAGGTCGAGCACGACCGCGCCGCCGTGACCCTGAAGCTCAAGTACGTCCTCGCCGGTAAAGGAATGGGGGCCGGGGAAAAAAAGCGCCACGCCGCGGTCGATGGCGCCGCCGTCGCCGTCGCGAAACGCCCGCAGGGTCGCCGCCCGCTCGGGCGGGACGACGCCGAGTAACGCGGCCGCTATCTGCCGCGTTGCCGGCCCCGAGATGCGCACGATGCCGATGCCGCCGCGGCCTGGCGGCGTGGCGATGGCGACGATGGTGTCAGAATCCATGACGGATGCGCGCGCCGGCGGCTTATTTTTTCTTTTTCTTCGGCTGGTGGATCAGGCGGTTGATGTGCCACTGCTGCAGGCTGGTCAGGATCGAGTTGGTGACCCAGTAAACCACCAGGCCCGCTGGCATGAAGATCGCGAATATCGCCACACCAAACGGCATGACCATCATGATCCGCGCCTGCATCTTGTCGGCTGGCTGTGGATTGATGCGTATCTGCGCGAGCTGGGCAAGGCCGTAGAGTATCGGCAGCACGTAGTAGGGGTCCGGACTCGCCAGGTCGCGCAGCCAGAAGACGAACGGCGCCTGGCGCAGTTCGACGCTGTAGAGCAGCACGTAATAGAGCGCGAACCAGATCGGGACCTGCAGCAGCGTCGGCAGGCAGCCGCCCATCGGGTTGATCTTTTCCTTCTTGTACAGCTCCATCATCGCCTGGCTCAGGCGCTGCTTGTCTTCCTTGTAACGTTCCTGAATGGCTTTGATGCGCGGCTGGAACTCGCGCATCTTCGCCATCGACCGCCCCGCCATCTGGTTGAGCGGGAAGAACACGATCTTGATCAGGAACACCAGCAGGATGATCGACCAGCCCCAGTTGCCGACGCCCCAGTGGATGCCTTCGAGCACCTTGAACAGCGGCTGGGCGATGATCGTGAACTTGCCGTAATCGACGGTGCGCTCGAGTCCGGGGGCGATGCCTTTCAGCCGGTCCTGCAGTTTAGGCCCGAAGAACAAGCGCTCGGAAACCGCCGTCTGCGCTCCCGGCGCGAGCGTGAACTGCGGCAGCACCGCACCGATC
>DASSOO010000419.1:0-4728 GCA_035700455.1 Gammaproteobacteria bacterium | reverse complement strand
CTGCTGTCGCATCACTTCGCCGGCACCTGCGTGGTGGCGGAGCGCGCCGGACGCCTGCTCGGCTTCGTTTCGGGCTACGTCGAGCCGCGGCAGCCGGACACGCTGTTCGTGTGGCAGGTCGCGGTCGATCCCGCGGCGCGCGGGCAAGGGGCGGCGCTGTCGATGCTGCGCGAGTTGATGCGGCGCGATGAATTGCGCGAACGAATCATGTTCGTGGAGGCCACGGTGACGCCCGACAACGATCCATCGCGCCGCCTGTTCGGCAAACTGGCGCGTGCACTGGGTGCGCCGTACAGCGAATCGGACTTCCTCGGCGAAACCCTGTTCGGCGGCGAGGCACATGAAAAAGAACGCCTCATCCGCATTGGTCCGATCCCTATCAATCACAATGGAGGTAAACGTTTATGAGTGCCTGTGATCTGCAGATTTTTGGACGGCTGGAATCCGAAGTACGCGGCTACGTCCGCTCGTTCCCGACACTGTTCGACAAGGCGCGCGAAGCGATCCTGATCGACCAGGCCGGCAATCAGTACATCGATTTCTTTGCCGGCGCCGGCACGCTCAACTACGGACACAACAATCCGTTGCTGAAGCGCAAGCTGATCGACTATGTGGCCGGCGATGGGCTGGTCCACGGCCTCGACATGGCGACGGTGGCCAAGAAGCGTTTCATCGAAACCTTCGAGCGGGTGATTCTGGAGCCGCGCGGCATGCGCTACAAGCTTCAGTTCACCGCGCCGACCGGCACCAACAGTGTCGAGGCGGCATTGAAGCTGGCGCGCCAGGTGAAGGGCCGCACCAACGTGGTTGCGTTCACCAATGGCTTTCATGGTGTATCGGGCGGCTCGCTTGCCGCGACCGGCAATTCCAAGTTCCGCGACGCGGCCGGCTTCCCGCTGTCGAACACGACATTCATGCCGTATGACGGTTATCTCGGCAATGGCATCGATACCACCGAATTCCTTGAACAGATGGTGGTCGACCGCAGCAGTGGTGTCGATGCCCCTGCCGCGGTAATCGTCGAAACGGTGCAGGGCGAGGGTGGCGTCAACGTCGCCAGCGCCGAGTGGCTGCGCGCGCTGGAACGGGTGTGCCGCCGCCACGACATGCTGCTGATCGTCGACGATATCCAGGTCGGCTGCGGGCGCACCGGTACGTTTTTCAGCTTCGAGGAAGCGGGCATCCATCCCGACATGGTGACGCTGTCGAAATCGATCAGCGGCTACGGCCTGCCGATGGCAATGACGCTCATCCGGCCTGAGCTCGACATCTGGCAACCGGGCGCGCACAGCGGAACTTTCCGCGGCCACAATCTCGCGTTCGTGACCGCCGCCGAGACGCTGGTCCGCTATTGGACGACCGACGAATTCGCAAAGGACGTGGTGAAGAAAGGACGCAGCCTCAGGTTGTGGCTCGAACATATCGCACGCGATTATCCGCAGGGCGGCTTCGCTGTGCGTGGACGCGGCATGATCCAGGGACTGGTTGCCGCGGAGCCGGAAGTGGCGCAGAAAATCACTGAGCGCGCGTTTGCCAACGGCTTGATCATCGAAACTTCCGGAGCGCAGAGCGAAGTGGTGAAATTCCTGCCGCCGCTCATTATCGAGGAAGCGCAGTTGCAGGCGGGACTGAAGCTTTTCGAGCAAAGTGTCGCTGAAGCGCTCGGTGTGCCGCTTGCCGAACCCGGAAAGGTGCAGGTGCTGCGGGCGGGAGGTGCGCGATGATCGTTCGCAACAGTTCCGATCTCATCGGCACCGAGCGCGAGACGGTGGTCGCGACCTGGGCGAGCCGTCGCATGCTGTTGAAAAAGGACGGGATGGGGTTTTCGTTCCACGAAACGATCATCTTTCCCGGTACCGAAACGCTGATCTGGTACAAGCATCATCTGGAAGCGGTCTTCTGTGTCGAAGGCGAGGGCGAGGTCGAACTGATCCCGGAAGGCCGGGTGATCAAGATCGAGCCCGGCGTGATGTACGCGCTCGATCAGCATGACAAGCACTATCTGCGGGCCAAGACGCAGCTGCGGCTGGTGTGTGTGTTCAACCCGCCTCTGACGGGTGCGGAAACGCATGACGCGGAAGGCGTTTATCCGGCGGAGACTGCCGCCGCGGGAGTTTGAGTAGCGATGGTTCAGTCAGTACAAGGAGGCGCAACGATCATGACAGTGATTACCGACGTTTATCCGTCCCGGGTCGGCCGGGAAGCGGCGATTCTGATGCGACAGGATCCGGTGGTATGGCCGGGCAAGAAGCCCGCGTCTGCGCTCAGCCGTGAGCAGTTGAAAGCCTATACCGACGACGGCGCCATTCTGCTGGAAAGCGTGTTTTCGGATAAGGAAGTCGCTGCGCTGCGCAAGGCGATCGATGACATGACCGAAGATCCCGAAATCCGCAAGCGCGACGAAACCGTCATCGAACCCGGCAGCGGCACGGTGCGGTCGGTCTTTCTGGTGCACCGGCTGAATGACGTGATGCGCCGCCTCGCGGCCGACCGGCGCATTGCCGACGTCGCTCGCCAGATCCTGGGCAGCGACGTTTACGTCCACCAGTCGCGTGCCAATCTGAAGCGCGGCTTCGAGGGCCAGGAATTCTACTGGCATTCGGACTTCGAAACCTGGCACATCGAGGACGGCATGCCACGCATGCGCGCGCTGAGCTGCTCGATTCTGCTCGACGACAATAATGCGTTCAACGGTCCGCTGATGGTGGTGCCGGGGTCGCATCTGAATTACGTATCCTGTGTCGGCGAAACGCCGCGCGACAATTACAAGGAGTCGCTGAAGAAACAGGTGTACGGCACGCCGGATCATGATAGCCTGCGCTTCCTGGTCGAGCGCGGCGGCATCCGCTCGATGACCGGGCCGGCCGGGTCGGTGGTGTTCTTCGACTGCAATACGATGCATGGTTCGAACCGTAATCTGTCGCCGTATCCGCGTAGCAACGTCTTCTTCGTTTACAACAGCGTCGAGAACCGCCTCGATCCGCCGCATCACGGGCTCGATCCGCGGCCTGAGTACATTGCGGCGCGCGACGACTGCGAGGCGCTGGGATCGGTGGGGTCGAATCGCCTTAAACTGGTCTAACGCCGAGCAAGGATATTTCGCCAATGGACGAGGGCCGGCGCCGTACGTTGCGACTGTTGGCGGGTGGACTGGGCGCCGGCGCGTTGACGCTGTCCGGCTGCTCGCGCTCCGGCGAGTCCGACGCCGGAAAGGGCACGCTGGCGCAGATGAAGGATGCCGGCACGGCGCGCATCGGTTATGCGAACGAGGCGCCGTATGCCTTTCTCGACGTGCAGACCAATGAATTGACCGGCGAGGCGCCCGAAATTGCGCGCGTGATTCTGCAGCGCATGGGCATTCCGACGATCGATGGCGTGCTGACCGAATTCGGCGCGCTGATTCCGGGTCTGAAGGCGAAACGCTTCGATATCATCGCAGCCGGCATGTACATCCTGCCGCAGCGCTGTCAGCAGATCGCGTTCTCCAATCCGACCTACGGCATCGGCGAGGCATTCATCGTCAAGGCGGGTAATCCGGAAGATCTGCACAGCTTCGCCGATGTTGCGCATGACGCCGGCGCCACGCTCGGCGTCGTCACCGGCGCGGTCGAACGCCGCTATGCGAAAAAGACCGGGATACCGGACGATCGGGTCAAGGTGTTTCCGGATGCGGCAAGTGCGCTCGCCGGCGTCGAGTCCGGCCGTGTCGACGCCTATGCCGGCAGCAGCCTCACGATGCGCGATCTGCTGAACAAGGCTGGCAAGGCGGACGTTGCACTGGCCGCGCCGTTTACCGACCCGGTGATCGACGGCAAGTCTGTGCGCGGCTACGGCGCCTTCGGTTTCCGCAAGACGGACCGCGAGCTGCTCGAGCAGTTCAACAAAGAACTCGCCAACTTCATTGGAACGCCGGAACATCTGAAACTCGTCACGCCGTTCGGCTTTACGCGCGAGGATCTGCCAGGCAACGTCACCGCGGCACAGTTGTGCAAAGGGTAGAGATAGTCAAGTCAGGTCCGCCGGTATCGTGCTGGCGCCGTTTGTTGCCGGCGTGATTGCGCTGGGCCCGCACTACACAGCACCTGTGAGGTCTATCGTGCCGGCGTCGACGGCATTCCGCGCGGGCAATGGGATGCCGCTGCGGCGCTCAATTTCAACCGCTTCTGGAAGCCGGCAACTAATTGACGGCGAGGTTTTTCCGCACCGGGATGGTGCGCGTGTCATCCATATGCCCGAAAGCGGTGCGCCGAAGGTTCCGGCCGTCTTGTTTCCCGACCTGAAAATGAAGCCATATTAAGCACTTGACGTTCTGGAATGCATTTTGCGCATGGGTACTCCAAAAATAAGGAGACGCTATGCACAATCTGCAGACCAGCAGCGACGTATTGTTCCTTCTGCTGGGCGCCATCATGGTGCTCGCAATGCATGCCGGGTTCGCCTTTCTGGAACTGGGAACGGTGCGCCGGAAGAACCAGATCAACGCGCTGGTCAAGATTCTGGGTGATTTCGCGGTTTCGACCGTCACCTATTTCTTCATCGGCTACAGTGTCGCGTACGGTATTGATTTCTTCACCGGTGCGCAGACGCTGGCGGCGGACAATGGCTACGGACTGGTGCGGTTTTTCTTTCTGTTGACGTTTGCCGCGGCAGTACCGGCAATCGTTTCCGGCGGCATCGCCGAACGCGCGCGGTTCAATCCGCAGCTCGCAGCCACTTTCCTGCTGGTCG
>DASSOO010000418.1:0-14475 GCA_035700455.1 Gammaproteobacteria bacterium | reverse complement strand
CGCTGGAGACGCCGCACCGGTGGATAAGAGCTGGCAACGAGCCGCTCGGCCGATGGCTACTGAGCACGAGACCGCAGTTCCGCGAGAACCGCGAGCCTGATTATCGCGGCGGGCCAATCGATAGGCGCACCATCTCCTATCGTGAGCTCGCGCGCGAACTCATCCGTTTCACCCATCAAAGGGATGGCAGGATATGCGTCATCGGCCCGAAAGCACGGCCACTCCCTGCTAGTCTCGAGACGACGCTGGTGAAGCAGAAGTACCGCGTACTGGAACCAAACGAACTTAGCGTCTTGAGGGACCTCATCGTTGCTCTTTGCGATGGCTCGGCATCAGAACAGGCAGGTGCTGCGTTCAATTTCTTGACCAGAGCCTATGGTGGCCTCCCAGGGGACGACAAGAACTTCCTTGAGAAGATTCTCAAGGGCCAAGCGCAGCGGCCGCAACGTGAGGATCGCCGCGCCCTCTGTATTCGGCATACGGGTGGCGCCACTGCGCAGCTGCTGCACGACCTACTCCATTACATCGAACGCATGCACAACAGTAGCTGCAAGCTGCACGAGTCAGTCAGCGCTCTCAAGTGCATCCTCGAAGCGCATCTCCAATCAGGCGCGGATCTCAGCTCGCTCTATGCTGGAGAGATCGCCAATAGAAAATACCAGAGCCGCAGCCACATTTACCGCTGCACCGGCAGCACCCTTCTCGTCAAAGGCCTTGAGTTTGATCACGCAATCGTCCTCCGCAGTCCAAACTGGCAAACAAGCTGGGGTAGCTACCGGGACCTTTACGTCGCCCTGACGCGGGGATCGAGAAGCACGACGCTGGTCGACCTAACGCGTTAGCCGGATATTTCGGTCGGAACGTTACATTTCGCGCTGAGCAGGACGCTAAGGGTAAGATACCGTCTTGAATTGCAAGCACGCTCAAAGGTATTTCTGCGTTGAAGGGGTGCCGGAGCATACGCCATAGATCAAATGCACCAACTTCCGCATGCTGGCGTTCTTTGCGCGCGCAGGATGGGGTCAGTTCTCGCATCGTAGCATGCACGTCGAATTGTCCGCGCGCAGGATGGGGTCAGTTCTCGCATCGTAGCATGCACGTCGAATTGTCGGAATGTGAGCGCGCGATGGGTTTGGCAGAGGTAGCTGCGGAGTAGGGTCGTCGACGCGCGACTGCCCAAGGAGTTGGTACCCAGGGTGGGGCGCCATCGCTTCAAATCCGGTACTTGTTCCTACCCCCAGTTCGAAGATACGATTCCCTGGGTGCGTCTTGCACCCTTCCCGGAGTATCGACATGTCACGTCGCATTTTCAGGCCCGGCATCGTCTTTATCCTTACGCTCTTTGTTGCGCTTGCCGCGAGTTCCGTTTATGCGGCAGACGTCTACGATGCCGCGGTCGCGCATCAGGGTCGCGGCGCGGCCGATCTCAAACGCGACGTTACCGACAAGCCGGCTGCGGTGCTGCGGTTCGCCGGTATTAAATCGGGCATGCACGTGCTGGACTTCCTCGGCTACGAGGGATACTACAGTCAACTGCTTGGATATATTGTCGGTCCGGCCGGACATGTGGTGTTGCTCAACAACAGGGCATACGATGAGTACGCCGGCGGGAGCTGGCACCGGCGGATCGATCGGCTGCCGAACGTCGAACATCGCACCGCCGACCTCGCGCGCATGGGCCTCGCGCCGAATTCACTCGACGCGGTAATCATGATCAAGGTCTATCACGATCTCTACTGGGTATCGCCGCAGAACGGGTGGCCAAAGGTGGATGCCAGTTCGGTGCTGGACCAGCTGCAGCACGCGCTCAAGCCCGGCGGCGTATTACTGCTGGTCGACCACTCTGCGAGGCCCGGCACCGGTACCGCAGACGCCGGCACGCTGCACCGTATTGACGAGGCTTACGCGCGCAAGGATTTCGAGAGACACGGCTTTGAGTTCGTGAAAGCAAGCGATGCGCTGCGCAACCCGGCTGACAAGCGTGACAGGATTTCGTACAAGCCTCCGGCGCTCGGCCACACCGACCGCTTCATGCTGTTGTTTCGCAAACCGGCGAAATAGAAGACTCGCATAAGCGCAAGGAACGTGCGGAACAACTGGTTCAGTCGGAGACCGCAGCCGCGGGCCGGCGGGTTTGTTCGGCGACGGCCTCCATCAACAGAGTCATACCCTTGCGGATCTCGTTTGGCGTCTGGCTGGCGAAACCCAGCCGCAGGTGCGTGCCGGGGCGGTGGTCGAGGCGGTAGGCGGACTCGGTCGTGACGTGAACGCTTTTGGCGGCGGCGCGCTTTGCGACCGCGTCGGCGTCCGTCGCGCAGTCCATCCATAACGCCATGCCGCCGTCCGGCACCGTCCACGTTACCGGCAGGCCGCGAGCTTGCGCCTGTTCCAGCGCTTCGACGGTCGTGTCGCGCCGCTCCTGGTAGACGCGCCGCATGCGGCGCAGGTGCCGCTCGAAGCCGCCGTTATCGATCCAGCGCGCGACCGCGTCCTGCAGTAGCACGTCGTTCTGGCGGGTAACGATCATGCGTAGCCGGAGCAGCGGTTCGTAGAGCGCGTCCGGCACCGCAAGAAGCCCGATGCGCAGCGACGGAAACATGATCTTCGACAGCGTCGACGAGTAAACCACCAGCTCGCACGGATCGCTGCTCGCGAGCGGCGCGATCGGCTGGCAGCGGTAATGGAATTCGTGGTCGTAGTCGTCCTCGAAGATCGGAATCCGGTGACGGCAGGCGATGTCGTACAGGCGCAGGCGGCGGCATGCGGGCAGCGTCACCGTCGTCGGGTACTGGTGGTGCGGCGTGAGATAGATCAGCCGCAGGCGGTGTTGTGCGGCCGCCTCGGCCAGGGCATCGGGATCGACGCCGTCGCTGTCGACGCGGAGCGGGACCAGTTCGGCGCCGGCCGCGCGGAACGCGTCCCAGGCGGCGCTGTAGCCGAGTTCCTCCACCGCGACCTTGTCGCCCGGTTTGATCAGCAGCTGGGCGATCAGGAAAACAGCTTCCTGCGTACCGTGGGTGACGATGACCTTGCGGCCGGAAACCGCGCGTATGTGCGTCAGGTACGCCTCGACGCGCTCGATGAAGTAGGGATGGCCGGCGGGGTTGGCGTAGCCGCTGCGTGTGGCCGGCGAGCGGCGCAGTGACTCGGACAGGCAGGCGCGGATTTCGTCGTACGGAAACAGGCGCAGATCCGGTTGGCCGCCCTGAAACGCGTAGCGATACCGCTTGTTGTCCGGCGGGCCGCACTCGCTCGTCTCGGCGCTGCGTACCAGGCGCCATTGATGCTTGCGGTTCTGCGGCAACGACGGCTTGCCGTTCTGCGGTTCGAAAAACTGCGACGGCAGCACCGCCGACACCTGCCGGAGCCGACGTTCTCCCGATTGCAGCCAGCCTTCCGCGACCAGTTCGTCCATCGCCGCGCCGACGGTATGGCGATGCACGCCCAGCAGCCTGGCCAGCGCCCGCCCCGACGGGAGTTTTTCGCCCGGTTTCAGCCGGCCTGTCTGGATGGCCGAGCGGACGCCGTCGGCAATTCGCAGGTAGGCGGGCCGGTTGTCGCCGGGAATCGACAAGATCAGGTCGGGCATCGCGCCACCTTAAATCTGGTACAAAGAAATCATTAAAACTGGCACTTAACGCTGTACCAGTAGAAGCGGATTATAGCGCCTCACGCGGCTCGGAACAGGAGGCGTTATGGAAACCCGCGACAACAAAGCCCGAATCAACCTGCTGATCGCGCTCGGCAACCAGCCAGGCAGCAGCGCATTCTTCGCCGTGCGGCAGCTTGCCGCGCCACGGGCGCCGCAGAGGCGCCAGCCCGCGGCGCCTTGGTGGCGCTCGCTGCTGCAGCTGTTGCACGGCGGTGAGCGGGCATGATCGAGCTGTATTTTTCGCCGACGCCCAACGGGCTCAAGGTCAAGCTCTTCCTCGAAGAGGCGCAACTGCCTTACCGCATCGTTCCGGTGTCGCTCAGCGGCGGCGAACAATTCGCGCCGGCGTTCGCGGCGATCTCGCCGAACAACAAGATCCCGGCGATCGTCGATCGCGAACCGGCCGACGGCGGAGAGCCGGTGGCGATGTTCGAGTCGGGCGCGATCCTGCTGTACCTGGCCGAGAAGTGCGGCCGCTTTCTGCCGCGGGCGCCGCGCGAGCGGCTGGAGGCCGTGCAGTGGCTGTTCTGGCAGATGGCGGGACTTGGTCCGATGGCTGGACAAGCCGGCCATTTCAACGTTTACGCGCCCGAGCCCATGTCTTATGCAATCGGCCGCTACGAACGCGAGACGCGCCGCCTCTATGGCGTGCTGGATCGGCGCCTGGCCGGGCGGCCATCCATCGCCGGTGATTACTCCATCGCCGACATGGCCTGCTATCCGTGGATCGTGCCGCATCGGGCGCACGGTCAGAACCTCGACGAGTTCGCCAACCTCAAGCGCTGGTTCGACGCGGTCGGTGCGCGGCCGGCGGTGGTACGGACTTATCAGGGTGTCGAAGACACATACGCGCGGCCGCAGTCTCTATCGGAGACGGAGCGGAGCGTGCTGTTCGGGAGCGCGGCGACGTGACGTTCGATCGAAGCAACGCGCCTGCGTTTGCCGCCGCCGGCCTGACGCTGCTGGTGTGGTCGTCATCGTACGCGGCGATCGCGTACGGGTTGCGCGTGTTTACGCCGGGCGAACTGTCGCTGCTGCGGTTCGCGATTGCGTCGACCTGTTTCGCCGTCCCGGTGGCGCTGGGCAAAATCAAACTGCCGCCGCGCCGCGACTGGCCGGCGGTGATTGCACTGGGCCTGATCGGGAACACTGCCTATCAGTTGTTTCTCGGCTATTCGATGACGCACATCAGCGCCGGTGCCGCGGCGGTCGTCATCAGCATGGCGCCGGCGGTGACCGCGGTGCTGGCGGTATTGCGTCTCAAGGAGACGCTCAGCGTGCGAGCGGTCGCGGGGCTGCTGGTCGCGTTCGCGGGCACGCTGCTCGTTACCGTCGGGCGCGGGAACGCTATCCGGTTCGAGCCCATGGAACTGCTGGTGTTCGCGGCGGTGCTGTGCTGCAGCATTTATTTCGTCTGGCAGAAACCGTTGTTCCAGCGCACGAGTCCGCTTGGCTTTACGGCGGCCAGTATGTTCGTCGGCACGCTGGGCTTGCTGCCGTTTGGCGCGCACCTCCCGGCGAAGCTGCTCGCGGTGCCGTCGGCACAGATCTACTCGGCGCTGTATCTCGGTTTCGCACCGACGGTCGTGGGTTTCCTGGCATGGAGCTTCGCGCTGTCGCGCGCGCCGGCATCGCGAATCTCGAGCTTTCTGTACCTGCAGCCGATCGGCGCGTTCATCATTGCCTGGCTTTGGCTCGGGGAGGTCCCGGGTGCTGCCACGCTCTTTGGCGCGGCGCTGGTGATCGGCGGCGTGGTATTGACGGCTTTGCCTGCGGCGCATCTGCTGCGGGTGCGCGGCATGTTGCACGGCAGCCAGCCGCGCGCCCGAAGCGGAATCGGTGGCTGGGACACATTCATGGCTTCGGCGTGGGCAGCTCGCACCGTGTTTAGCAGCATCTGGGCAGCGCCGCCGCGCGGCAGACGCAGGAAGGTTCGTGAGACACATTCTGTTGTCGATCCCGCTTGCGTTGGCGAGCACTGCGACCATGACGGCGGACCTGTCCAGGTTCAAGCTGTGCCGGACCTGGAATGAAGATCAGGCACCGTTCCATGTTTTCGGAAACACGTCGTATGGCGGCATTCACGGGCTGGGCACGATTCTCATCATCTCACCAGAGGGCGATGTGCTGATTGACGGCGATCTGGAGCGTGGGATGCGCTTGGCAGAGGTAACTGCGGAGTAGGGTCGTCGGCACACGACTGCCCAAGGAGTTGGTACCCAGGGTGGGGCGCCATCGCTTCAAATCTGGTACTTGCTCCTACCCCAGTTCGAAGATACGATTCCGCGCGTGCGTCCTACGCCTGAGCCGCTTCTGGCCCGACAGGATTTGCTTCCCTATCTTCCGGAGAAGTTGCATGAGTGTCGATACGCTTTCGTTCAAGCGCGACTCGGATTTGCGGAGGCGTGTGTTCCGTGCCGTCGCGATTGGCGGGTTGGTCGCCGGCACCATCGATATCGGCGCGGCGGCGCTGATCAATTTGATCGATCCGCGCATTATCCTTCGTTTTATTGCCGGCGGGCTGCTCGGAAGGGCGGCACTGCAGGGTGGCACCGCGGTCGAATTGCTCGGCCTGTTTCTCCAGTGGGGGATGTCGCTGATCATTGCTGCGATCTTTGTGATAGCAGCGTTGCGGTTACGCTGGATGACGGAACGCTGGGTCGTCGCCGGTCTTGCTTACGGCGTCGTTGTATTCGCCGTGATGAACTACGTGGTCATTTACCTTTCGGCCTGGCACCGGATCAATCACTTCACGCCGGTAACATTTGCCGAAAACCTGGCAGCGATGCTGTTGTTTGGCCTGATCGTGTCGTTCGCCGCGCGTTATTGCCTGGGCGTTTCGCCACGGCCGCAGCCGGCTGTTTGACAGCAGCGGCGGCCGCGGCGAACTGCGCCGGAGTTCAATTCGAGGGCAGGATATTTTCCAGCCGTTCCAGGTCGTTGATCACGCGCCAGTGCCCGCCGGCGTCTTCCACACGCTTGCCCCAGGAGGCCACGCGACCCAGGTATTCGCGCGGGTCGACATTGTCGCTGCGCAACTTCGTTACGTTCAGTGCGAGAACCTGGAAGCCTTTCAGTTTCAGGGGGATGTTACGCACATACCCCTTGGGCAGCTCTTCTTTCATGTCCGAAAAGATCAGGATGATTTTCTGATCGGGCTTTATTTCATCCAGCCAGCCGATGCCCTGCAAGACGCCGCCGGTAATATCCGTGTAGGCGGACGGATGCACGGTGTTGACAAATTGCCGGACCTTTTTTACAAACGCCCGTTTTTGCCGCTCGGCTTCGCTGGGCCGGTCCGCAAACGTGGTCTGGGCGATGATGTCCTTCTCGCTGAAGCTTGCAGTGTCGATTCGTGCGACCGCCATCGAGTCGCCGGGCTGCAAATTGGTCAGCAGGTAGCTGATGATTTGCTGGGCCTTGTCGATCTCCTTGGTATAGGTGCCTGAGGTATCGAGCAACATGTAGATGCCGCGCGTCGGGGTATGACCGACGCCTCCGCAGGCTGTCAGCGCGAGCACACTGATACCAAGCGCCAGCGCCAGTTTCAACGACGTTTTATTGAATAGCTTGCGCATGGTTACAGCCCTTGTACCGCGGGCTTCCGTTCCGAATCTCGCCCCGTGTAGTTCTTTACCAGGCCTTCAATCCACAAGGGCAGAAAGATAATCACGTCGTAGACGTTGATGAGCAGATTGGCTGCGCCGTGGAGCACGTTGCCGGTTACACGCAAGGTAACGGCCAGGAAACGCAATATCGCGGCGGCGGCAATGCCGAGCACCGACCGCAGCGAATGGATAAAGGTTTCCAGCGGAATGGCCACGAAGGTGAGTGCAAAGGGCAGGATAAAGCTCATGCCCATTTGCGCCGCCGTGGTAATCCACGAGCTTGCCGCGGGCTGAGCGGCGCCCTCTGCGCTGCCGCGCAGAAAAGCCGCGGTTGCCAGCGCGTTCTGCATCAGGACTTCGCGCATGAATGCCAGGCCGGATTCCACACAGGCAAGGCACAACAGGATGGCAAAGACGATCCACAGCATGCGGGTGCGCATGCGGTCGTTCAAAGCACCGATGACCGGAAACAGGCGGGTGATCCGCAGCGACTCCATCAGGAAAAGACCCATGGAGACTTCCACCAGAATAATCACCAGGGCGGCGATGTCTGCGATGCGCCAGCCGCCGAGCGTATTGGTGCCGCCGACCATTTCGGACATCGGGCGGGCGATGAGGTTGAAGTTGATAAACGACCCGCCGACCGCGATAAGCAGAACAAACGCCGAGATGAAAAACTGCGTCAACGAGGAAGCGGACAATGCGCGCACGGCGCGATCGGTGCCGCGTACGCTTTGTTCGTAATTATCCATGTGCCGGTCGATCGTCTTGGTGCGATCCAGCAGGCCGGCAACGTTTTTATCCATGCGGGTCAGCATTGCCGTCGCCTGCCGCCAGTAAGGCAGGGCGCGTTTCAGCAGCTTGTGACGCTCCCGGCTGGAGTCACGGTAGGCGGCAAGCGCACGGTTCTCTGCTTTGACCAGCGAGTTGTGAATATCTTCCAGCACGTCGCTTACCATCGGCTCGCTGCGCGCCGGGATATTGGCTACCGCCTCGACGGCCTTGGTCCAGCCGGGTGGCGATGGCGGTACCTCGGCGCTTTTGACGTAGTCTTCTTCAATGGTGGTAATCGCTTCGCTGAGTTTGCGTTGCAAGGAAAGGTATTCGGCCAGCTCGTGTTGAACGGCGCTGTCGATCCGGTCGAACTCGCGCTCGACGATGCGTTCGCTCGCTTCCCTGCCGGCGGCGAGCAATACCTCACGATTGCGTAACGCCAGATGTTGTTCAGCTTTTTGCAGGCCGTAGGCTGCCACGCGAAGCCCGTGATGCAGCGCATGGGCCAGCGCCCGAATTGCCTGGTGGAACGGTTTGCGTGCGCCGTAAAGTACCAGGATCGCCAGCACTACCCAGAGAATTATCGACAAGGCCACGCTGGAAGTAATCATGTACCAATCGTTTTGCATTGTTCCCCCTCAACACGCCCCGTGGGACGATGATGGATCGGAAATAAGCTTCTCGAACGTCTGGTTCAGAAAAGTGCACCATCCGCCGGCCTGAGCAGAAAAGTACAGGCCATGGGGTCGCCCTTCGATGGATTTTGAACAGGCACGAGCCGCCGATTTATTCACTCAACCCCGTATTCTGGATAGCGGTTGCGTCTCGAATTCAGAATCAGGATAGAACGATAAAGGAGTTGGTCGGCCGGAATATTGCCCGGACGGCAAAATCCTCGGGACGAGTGGTACATTGTCTGAAATTGGGATTTACGGGAATTTCTGCAGTTGCGGATGGGTTGGATGGGAACGGATTCGGCGCCGATTGATATCGAAGGAAAATGCCGGAGAGCTTGCGCTCAGACAGCCGAAGCTTGCGTTGCCCGGTCCGGCCAGTAGAACAGGCTTGCATAGTCTGTTCCCGTGCGCGCGCAGGCGCGCCAGGCGAGGCCGCCCTCGGCCATGGCTTCCCGGATACTAGGCGCGATGAGCCTGAGCACGCGAGCGGCGGCTCTGTCCTGCAGCCGTTCGCGACGTGTTCTTCCCATCAAGTCGAGCGCCCAGGGCGGCAGCACTGCAGCTCCGGCGCCCATGAAAAGGCTGCGGGTGACGCCGGGCAGCGGAATCGGCAGGCGGACGGCGTTGAGTACCGCCAGCACCTCGCGAGTGCGTGTGTCGCAGGCGAGTTCCGGGCGAACGCTATCGAAGTAGTCTGTCAAATCGGTCAGCGACCTGGGCACATCACGCGCGCCGAGCGCCTCGGCGATGCGAGCCGTTTCGTGCAGGTAGCGGTCCTGCGCGGCCAGCGGAACCGCGCCGTAGCAGTACATCCGGTAACCGCGCAGGAAAGCCCAGGCCTCGGCGCAATGCACCCAGGTGAGCAGATGCGGGTCCTCGGCACTGTACGGACGACCGTCCGGCGCGATGCCGCGGACACGACGGTGAACGGCGCGCACCCGCGCGATCGCCTGCTCGGCCGCCTTGCGCGGTGCGTAGGTGGTGCGCGCCACGAACGCAATGGTGCTGCGCAGCCGCGCCAGCGTGTCGCTGCGAAAATCGGAGTGATCCCATACGCCGGCCAACGCCAGTGGATGCAGGCTTTGCAGCATCAGCGCGCCGAGCCCGCCGGCCATCATGCTCGGGAAATCAGCGTGGATTTTCCACGTGACGGTGTCCGGCCCGAACAACCCCGGATCTCCCACCGGATGATCGTAATCCGGCGACGGCGCGTCGCGCCGCAGAACTTCGATGACGGCGCTGCGGACGAACTTACGTGCCGGTCCGGGCAGTATTATGACGCCGGGCAGACGCGGGCCGGCGCCCGCCGGTCTCAATCGTGCGGACGATGAAACGGAACCTGATTTCTCACCGGTGTGAAGCATCGATCCTGCCCGTTGCCTGCATTCTCCATGGTTACACAAATACGAACCGGGTGATAAAGGAGAATTCGCAAGTCCCGTTCCGATGCCCGCGCAGCGGGTGAGGGTGCGCCTGGAACGGTAAACGCCACCGGCGTACCGCACAGCGCGTGGCTGCACGGTGCCGTATCTAGTAATATCCCGGCACGGCATCGGGCTCAAGCCGCGGCAGCATCCCGCTGCCGCGATCGCGTACTTAAGGGGAATCAATGAATACTCAGGCAATCACCGCTCCGAAAGGCAAAACTACTATCGCGGCCGCCGTCGTCGCGGTACTGGCCATCATCGCCTGGCTGTCGTTTTACTCCATCGGACCGGGTGAGCGGGGTGTGTTGATGACTTGGGGCAAGATTGTGCCGGGCGTCATCATGCCGGGCGCGCATTTCAAGATGCCGTTTGTGCAGACTGTGGCGAAGTTCGATATCCGCGTGCAGAAATACCAGAACCTGGAAGCGGCGGCATCCAAGGATTTGCAGGACGTGCACACGAATGTCGCCGTCAACTTCCACCTCGACGCGAAGAAAGTCGATGCGCTTTACAAGAAGGTCGGCAACATAGCCGACGTTGAGACGAAGCTCCTGCAGCCGGTCGTTTCCAACTCGCTGAAGGCGGTGGTTGCGGAGTTCAATGCGGAGAGGCTTGTCGAGCACCGCGATGATGTACGCAAAGGTGTGGATGCGGCCATTCGCCAGGAAATGGCCCCTTATCCGGTTGAAATCGATGCGGTGAACCTGACGAACTTCCAGTTCTCTGGCGACTATGCGCGTGCGATCGAAGCCAAACAGGTCGCCCAGCAGAAGGCACTACAGGCGCAATACGATCTGCAGAAAGCGAAGACGGATGCCCAGCAGCAGGTCGTTCAGGCGCAGGCTCACGCCCAGGCGACGCTGATTACAGCGAAAGCCGATGCGCAGGCGCTTGAGATGAAGCGCAAGGCCGTCACGCCGGACCTTATCTTGCTCAACGCGGTCAGCAAGTGGGACGGCAAGCTGCCGGCAACGCTTGTTACCAATGGCAAGATGCTGCCGGTGTTCGACACGAGCCGCAAGGTCGCCGGGACGGCCGATCGGTAGGAGCGCACATTCCCAGTCGCCCGCCTTGTTGCGGGCGCCCGGTTCGACTTGTACCCAAGGCTGGTTGATACAAGCAGTCCGCGCGTGGCTTGCCGCGGAGATAAAGGAAAATAGTGATACGAACTTTGTTTGGGATCTTGCTCGCGTTAACGAGCACCGTTGGCACGGCGGCCGATCTTTCGAATTGCACGCTTTGCAAAAAATGGAACGAAGACCAGGTTCCGTTCCGCGTTTTCGGCAACACCTGGTATGTCGGCGTTCACGGCCTGAGCTCGATCCTCATTACCTCGCCGCAGGGCGATGTGCTTATTGACGGCGATCTCGAAATTTCGCCGCCTGAAATCGAAAACCATATCCGGAAGCTTGGCGTTCATCTGGGGGACATCCGCCTGATATTGAACTCGCATGTGCATTTCGACCATGCGGGAGGTCTCGCGGCGCTGCAGGAAGCCACCGGCGCCCCGGTCGCAGCCAGCCCGTGGAGTGCGGCGGTGCTGAAATCCGGAGGTGTGGCGAAGGACGACCCGCAGCACGGCGTCTTGTATCCCATTTCTCCGGTTGCGCGGGTGAGGGCGGTTCACGACGGCGAGACGCTGCACGTCGGCTCGATAGCGATCACCGCTCATTTCACGCCGGGGCACACACCGGGCGGAACGAGCTGGACGTGGCGCTCGTGCGAAGGTTCCCGCTGCCTGAATATGGTCTATGCGGACAGCCTGTCGCCGATCTCGGCGCCGGATTTCAAATTCTCCGACAAGGTGCATCATCCGCGGGTGCTGGCAGAGTTTCAGCGGAGCTTTCGAGTGATCGCGTCGCTTCCATGCGACATTTTGATGACGCCGCACCCGGGAAGGTCGCATACCTGGCGGCGTCTGGCTGAGAGAAAGGCCGGTAACGCGGACGCTTTTATCGACACTTCCGCCTGCAAAGCCTACATCAATGCCGCTCGCAAACGCTTGGCGGGGCGTCTTGCGAAAGAGCAGGCGGTGCGGAAACCGCAGACATCACTCGATAAATAACGCGCCGATTTCTGGGATTGGGTTCGCCATACGCAGCCGGAAAATCTCCAGCCGCGTATGGCGACTCTCGACCCGCCGATTAGCGCAAACCGTCGAGGCAGATTCTGTCGCCCGTGCGCGCACGTCGTCAGACGGCAGCAGCGCGTCGGTTCATGAAGCTCGCCTGTCTGGTCAGGCACCGACACGCGGCGTGCGTCGCCAGCTCCACCTGAAATCCCGCCGCATTTGTTACTCCCACCCGGCCGTTGCCGCGTCTTACACTCCCTCTCAATGCTGCTGCCAGCGGCGCGGCGATATCGATCGGGAGCTGCAAATGCAAATGGCTACAGTCTCAACGCGATGTGAATCCGGAAAAACGTGGCGGTTCGAGCGCATGGCCGTATGGCTGGCACTCGCCGCCGCCCCGGCATTCGCGCTCATGGCGCTGCTTACGGCAATTGACGCATCTGGAATGGGCGGTTCGGGCTTCCTGCCGATCGACACAATGACGGCGATGTATCTCCTGATGAGCCTGTTTCATCTGCCATCCTGGCTCAGATTCATCGGCCGCGGCCGGCAGGCGTAATTCTCACCACTGACTACGGAGACAGAGCATGAATCACGCAATTGTTTCACGCGAAGAATGGCTGCGCGCCCGCGAGGCGCTGTTCATCAAGGAGCGCGCCATGACTCACCAGCTCGACGCTCTGCGCACCGAGCGCCGGCAACTGCCCTGGGTGAAAATCGACAAGTCCTACGTATTCGACGGTCCGGAGGGAAAACGTTCGTTGGGCGACCTGTTCGGCGGTCGTAGCCAGCTTGCAATCTATCATTTCATGCTGACGCCGGGCGCGGATCATATTTGCCATGGCTGCTCGTTTGTCGCCGACCATATCGACGCAGCGCGGCAGCATTTCGAGCACGCTGACCTCGCATTTGCCGCGGTCTCGCGCGCACCGATCGAGCGGATCGAGGAGGTGCGGAAACGCATGGGCTGGAGCTTCCCCTGGTATTCGTCGGGCGACGGCGATTTCAACTACGATTTCGGTGTCTCGTTCAAAGCGGAGGACATGGCTGCCGGTCGCGCGACCTACAACTACGGCCTTACGACGATCCGCAACAGTCCGGATATGTTCGGCGTCAGCGTGTTCGTCAAAGACGACAGCGGCGACGTATTCCACAGCTACTCGACCTATCATCGGGGTGCCGAGCTGCTGATGGGTGCCCTGAACTGGCTCGATCTCACACCCAAGGGTCGCAACGAGGCCGCGGGCACCATGTCATGGGTGCGACTGCATGACGAATATTGAAGCCAGGCCCGGCTAAGCGCCGGTTAAGGGGCGGCTGTCGTAACTTGATCCCGGTCGACGAACCGGGATCAGGTCGCGATTTTGCCAAGCCCCGATGCACTATAATTCCGCACCGCATCCAGGCAGCACCATGTGAAAGGATAACGATAAACATGAACCAGCAAGTCGTCAGCGCACCCGACCGGTCCGCGCCAGTGCGTGAGCCTGCGCGGCCGCCCGCGGCGCAAGCCGACGCCGTCATCTCGATCTCGAATCTTTCCAAGACCTACAAATCCGGCTTCCAGGCCCTCAAGAACGTGAGCCTTGAAATCCACAAGGGCGAGATTTTCGCGCTGCTGGGGCCGAACGGCGCCGGCAAGACGACGCTGATCAGCGCGGTCTGCGGGCTTGTCAACCCGAGCGGCGGCCAGGTACTGGTCGGCGGTCACGACATCATTCGCGAGTACCGCAAGACGCGCGCGATGATCGGCCTGGTGCCGCAGGAACTGACGGTCGATGCCTTCGTCACCGTACGCGCAACAGTTGCGCTCAGCCGCGGCGTGTTTGGCAAGCCGGCCAACTCCGCGTACATCGAACAGGTACTGAAGTCCTTGTCGCTGTGGGACAAGCGCAACAGCCCCATCATTACACTGTCCGGCGGTATGAAGCGGCGTGTCATGATCGCCAAGGCACTCGCCCATGAACCGGAAGTTCTGTTCCTCGACGAACCGACGGCGGGCGTGGACGTCGAACTGCGCCGCGACATGTGGCAACTCGTGCGCAAGCTGCGCGAAACCGGCGTCACCATTATCCTGACGACGCACTATATCGAAGAGGCCGAAGAAATGGCCGACCGCGTCGGCGTCATCCACCACGGTGAATTAATCGTCGTCGAGGAAAAGAGCGAATTGATGCGCAAGCTCGGCAAGAAGCGCCTTACGCTGAATCTGCAGGAGCCGATCGAGCGCATTCCGGCCGAACTGGAAAGCTACGATCTTGACTTG
>DASSOO010000417.1:0-2772 GCA_035700455.1 Gammaproteobacteria bacterium | reverse complement strand
TGTGCCAGTACTGGGACCGCCAGGGCTGTGTGCTGCTGCAGCCCTATGACATGGAAGTGGGCGCCGGCACTTTTCACACCGCAACTTTTCTGCGCGCGATCGGCCCCGAACCGTGGCACGCCGCCTACGTGCAGCCGTCGCGCCGGCCGAAGGACGGCCGCTACGGAGAAAACCCGAATCGCCTGCAGCATTATTACCAGTACCAGGTGGTGATGAAACCGTCGCCACCCGATATCCAGGCGCTTTACCTCGGCTCGCTGGAAGCGCTCGGCATCGACCTGCGGCAGAACGACGTGCGCTTCGTCGAGGATGATTGGGAGTCACCGACACTCGGGGCATGGGGGCTGGGCTGGGAGGTATGGCTGAACGGCATGGAAGTGACGCAATTCACCTATTTTCAGGAAGTCGGCAGCCTGCGGTGCGAGCCGGTGCTCGGTGAAATCACCTACGGGCTGGAGCGGCTGGCGATGTATCTGCAAGGCAGGGAAAGCGTGTTCGACCTGGTATGGACGCCGGGCGTCAGCTACGGCGACGTGTTCCTGCAGAACGAAAAGGAGCAGTCGGCATACAACTTCGAGCACGCGAACGTCGAGCTGCAATTCCGGCTGTTCGACGATTTCGAGCGCGAGGCGCAACGCCTGGCCGACGCGCAGCTCGCATTGCCGGCGTACGAAATGGTGCTGAAGTGCTCGCACACCTTCAATCTGCTCGACGCGCGCGGGGCCATTTCGGTGACCGAGCGCGCCGCCTACATCGGCCGCGTGCGCGCCCTGGCGCGGCGGGTGGCGCAGGCCTATTACGATTCGCGTGAACAACTCGGCTTTCCGCTGTGCGTTGCGGATTCGAAAGCAGCATGAACGCAACGCTGCTGATCGAGCTCGTCACCGAGGAACTGCCGCCGAAAGCATTGAGCGCGCTCGGCGACGCATTCGGCAATGCGATCCTGGACGGCCTCGTCCGAACCCGATTGACGGGCCGCGATCCTGCAATGCGGATCTTCACCACGCCACGCCGGCTCGCGGCAGCCATTTCCGATGTGTCGGACAAAGCCGCCGACCACGAAGCCGAGGTGCCTGGCCCGTCGTTGAAAGTCGGTCTCGATGCCGCCGGCAAGCCGACGCCGGCACTTGCCGGCTTCGCCAGAAAAAATGGCGTCGCGATCGAATCGCTGCAACAGCGCGACACGCCCAAAGGCAAAATCTTCGTGGCACAGGTTCGAACCACAGGCGCCGCGCTGGATGGCACGCTGGCGGCCATCGTGGCCGAAGCGGCGAAGAAACTGCCGGTTCCGAAACTCATGCGCTGGGGCTCAGGCGGGGCGCAGTTCGTGCGCCCGGTGCACCGGCTGGTGATGTTGCATGGCAATCGAGTGGTGCCGGGCGAAGTGCTCGGTCTTGCATCCGGCAACCGCACGCTTGGACACCGTTTCATGAGCGCCGGCGACATCGTGCTCGCAAATGCCGACGAGTACGAGCAACGCCTGGCAACCGACGGCCATGTGATTGCCGATTTCGCCGCACGCCGCGCCGCTATCGAGCGCCAGCTTCAGACGCAGGCGCGCGAGCATACTGCGGGCCTGGGGAACCATGGCGATCTGCTCGACGAGGTGACGGCGCTGGTCGAGCACCCGACCGTTTACGCCGGCGCCTTCGATGCGGCCTTTCTCGAGGTGCCGGCCGAGTGCCTGATTCTGACGATGCAGCAGCACCAGAAATATTTTCCGCTATTCGGGGCAGACCGGAAACTGCTGCCGCAATTCCTGATCGTCAGCAACATGCAGGTGGACGATCCGCGCACGATCATCGACGGCAATCAGCGCGTAGTGCGGCCGCGGCTGGAGGACGCGCGCTTCTTCTTCAACCAGGACCGCCGCGCGCGGCTGGAAACGCGCGTGCCGCAGCTCGGGCGCGTCGTCTATCATCGCAAGCTCGGCACTCAGCTGGCGCGTGTCGAACGCCTGCAGCTTGCCGCCGGCGGCATCGCACGCGCGCTCGGTGCGGATGCCGTCGCGGCGGAACGCGCCGCGTGGCTCGCGAAAGCCGACCTGCTCACCGGCATGGTCGGCGAATTTCCGGAACTGCAGGGCGTGATGGGCCGCTATTACGCGCTCGGCGATGGCGAGCCGGCCGCGGTCGCGGATGCGATCGAAGCGCACTATCGGCCGCGCTTTTCCGGTGATCGCCTGCCGCAGGGCGGCGTTGCATGCGCGGTCGCACTGGCCGACAAGCTCGACGCGCTGGTCGGCCTGTTCGGCGCCGGCGAAATTCCGACCGGAGAAAAGGACCCGTTCGCGCTGCGGCGCCACGCGCTGGGCGTGATCCGCATGCTGGTCGAGACGCCGCTCGAACTCGACCTGTCCGAGCTGATTCGCATCGCAGCCGATGCGTTCCCGCCGGACCTGATCACGCTCGACGTCACCCGGCTGCGCGAATTCTTTCGCGACCGGCTGCGCAACTATCTGCGCGAATGCGGCGAAGACACGCTGCACGTCGAAGCGGTGCTGGCGCAGCTCGGCGGCGGCATCTGGCAGGCGCCGGCGCGCCTCGCGGCGGTAAAGGCATTTGTCGAACTGCCGGAAGCGCGCGATCTGGCCGCAGCGAACAAGCGCATTCGCAACATCCTCAGCAAATCGGCACCGCCCGACGGCGAGCGCTTCAGCGCGTCGCGGCTGACGGAGGATGCGGAGAAAGCGCTGTACAGCCGCTTCACTGAAGTCGATGCGCGCGCCGAATCCAGTGTTACCGACGGCCGCTTCACCGAGGCGCTGACTTC
>DASSOO010000416.1:0-6908 GCA_035700455.1 Gammaproteobacteria bacterium | reverse complement strand
GCGCGTTTCAGGGGCGCAACTGGGAGTTGACGAGGATGCTAATTCTGCGAGACCGCCGGGGTCCCTGTGAAAATCGCAACTGCCGTGCTCAGACAAGGCGCGGCGCCGCCGAGGAGCGGAGTTGGCATGTAGCCAATGAGCACCGGAGGCGGCGCCGCAACGCCGTATGAGTCCACCAGATGCGGTTTTAACCCCGAGAGCGCATTTGGGGCCACGCGGCGTGCAAATACCACGCCATCGTCCACAGCGTCAGCGCGGCGGAAACGAACAGCAGCGCGAGGCCGACCAGGTAGACCGGAAAACCCGCCAGCGGGATGCGGTAGAGCATGATGGTGATGGCTGCCATCTGCCCTGCTGTCTTGTATTTGGCGACGGTGCTGACGGCGACGCGCTGGCGCGCACCCATCTCGGCCATCCATTCGCGCAGACCGGAAATGGTGATCTCGCGGCCGACGATGATCGCGGCGGCGATGGCGACCCACCAGTACGGATGCGCCGAGACCAGCAGCACCAGTGCCACGACGACGATCAGCTTGTCTGCGACCGGGTCGAGGAAGGCGCCGAACGGCGAGCTTTGCTTGAGCCGCCGCGCGAGATAGCCATCGAGCCAGTCGGTGATGCTGGCGAGAGCGAAGATGCCGGCGCTCACCGGCCCTGACCAATGAAACGGCAGAAAAAATACGACGACGAACACCGGGATCAGCGCAACGCGGAACAGTGTCAGGCTGTTGGGAATGTTGAGCATGCTCCGGGACCGCGGTTGATCGACTTCAGTCTTCGAGGTGGAAACGTTCATAAATATGCTTCGCGAGTCCTTCGCTGATGCCCGGTACGCGCCGCAAGTCGTCAACACCGGCGCGAACAATGCCCTGCATGCCACCAAACTGCTTCAGCAACTGGTGACGGCGTTTCGGACCGAGCCCGGGGATATCCTCGAGCGGCGACCGGCTGCGGCGCTTGGCGCGCTGCTGGCGGTGCCCGGTGATAGCGAAGCGGTGCGCTTCGTCGCGGATGCGCTGTACCAGGTGCAGCGCCGGCGACTCTGTCGGCAGTATAAGCGGGCGGCTGTGGCCGGACAACCACAATTTCTCCATACCCGGTTTGCGCGTCGGGCCTTTCGAAACGCCGACGAGACAAACGCCTTCGATCTGCAATTCCTCGATCACCTGCTCGGCCTCGGCGAGCTGGCCTTTACCGCCGTCGATAAACAGGACGTCAGGCAGCGGCGCTTCGCCTTTCTTGATGCGCAGGTAGCGGCGCCGGATCGCCTGGCGCAGCGCGCCGTAATCGTCGCCGGCGGCGACACCTTCGATATTGTAGCGGCGATAATCAGACTTGAGCGGCCCGCGGCGATCGAAGACCACGCACGAGGCAACGGTCGATTCGCCGCCGGTATGGCTGATGTCGAAGCATTCGAGCCGCGACGGCAACTGCTCGAGATCCAACGCTTCCTGGAGCTGTTCGAGGCGTGCCGCCATGTCTGCGTCGACGGCCAGGCGCGTCGCCAGCGCCTGTTGCAGATTGATCTCGGCCATCTCGATCCAGTGGCGCCGCTCGCCGCGCACGCTATGCGCGATCACGACGCGGTGGCCGTTCTGCTCCGCCAGCGTCGCGGCCAGCGCCGCCCGCCCTTCCACCGGCAGATTGCAGATGATTTCACGCGGCGCATCGCGGCCGAGGTAATACTGCGGCAGGAACGCATTCAACACTTCGCCTGGCTCGGCTTCCCCATGCGTACGCGGGAAAAAGGTTTTGCTGCCGAGATTGCGGCCGCCGCGAATGACGACTACCGCGACGCAAGCGAGGCGTCCATGCGTGCCGGCGGCGATCACGTCGGCGTCGCCGTGGCGCTGCGCGGCACTCACATATTGTTTTTCCTGCACGCGCCTGAGCTGCGCAATCTGGTCACGCAGCCGCGCGGCTTGCTCGAAATCAAGCGCTGCCGACGCCGCTTCCATGCGCGTAACGAGGCCGTCGATAACTTCCCGGTTGCGACCTTCGAGAAACAGCACCGCCGCCTCGACATCGCGGCGATAGGTTTGCGCGTCGATCAGTTCGACGCACGGCGCGGAGCAGCGACCGATCTGGTATTGCAGGCACGGCCGGCTACGGTTCTTGAAAAATGTGTCGCTGCAACTGCGCAGCCGGAACAACTTCTGCAGCAGGTTGAGTGTGTCGCGCACCGCGCCGGCACTCGGGTACGGACCGAACAGGCGTTGCCTGCCGTTGGCGCGGCCGCGGTAGAAACTCAGCCGCGGAAACGGGTGATCGTCTTCGAGACGGATATACGGATAGCTCTTGTCGTCGCGCAGCAGGACGTTGTAGCGCGGCCGGAAGCGCTTGATGAGATTGTTTTCGAGCAGCAGCGCTTCGGTTTCGGTATGGGTGACCGTCACCTCCACCGACGCCATCTGGCTCATCATCGCGGCGGTTTTGGGCGCGAGCCCGGTGCGGAAATAGCTCGCGACGCGCTTGCGCAGGTTCGACGCCTTGCCGACATACAGCAGCTTGCCGTCGGCGTCGAGCATCCGGTAGACGCCTGGCGCGCTGGTGAGGCTTTTCAGGAAGCGCTGCGAATCGAACGGTGCCACGTATTGATTAGCGACATTAAGTAAAAGTCATAAGTATATGACTTACACCATATTTTTGATAATAGCATCTCCAAATCCACGAGAGCCGACCAAGGTCGCGCCCGGAATCAGCCGCTGCATGTCGGCTTCGACGTTCCTGGCGCCGTCAGCCACCGGCCGCGGCGTGCGGATTGCCTCGCGCAGGCGCGCGAGATCGTAGGTCATGGTTTTGGCGGCGATGGTTTTGGCGACACCGTCGATGATCTTGTCCGCCGCCTCATTCCAGCCGAGGTAGCGCAGCATCATTTCCGCCGACAGGATCAGCGACCCGGGGTTGACGCGGTCCTTGCCGGCCTGCCCCGGCGCGGTGCCGTGCGTGGCCTCGAAGACGGCGATCGCGTCGGAAATGTTCGCGCCGGGCGCGATGCCGATGCCGCCGACCTGCGCGGCAAGCGCGTCGGAAATATAGTCGCCGTTGAGATTCAACGTCGCGATTACGTCGTAGTCTTCCGGCGAAAGCAGAATCTGCTGCAGGAAATTGTCGGCGATCACGTCCTTGACGATGATGTCGTGGCCGCTGCGCGGGTTGCGAAACTTGCACCACGGCCCGTCGCCGATCTCCACCGCGGCGAACTCCTCTTTCGCAACCTGGTAGCCCCAGTTGCGGAACGCGCCCTCGGTGAACTTCATGATATTGCCCTTGTGCACCAGCGTCACCGAGCGGCGGTCGTTCGCGACGGCGTAGTTGAGCGCCTTGCGCACCAGGCGCTGCGAACCCTCGCGCGACACCGGCTTGATGCCGATGCCGGAACTCGACGGAAAGCGGATGCCGGTGACGCCCATTTCCGCCTGCAGGAAATGGATGACCTTGTGCACCTCCGGCGTGCCGGCGGCCCATTCGATGCCGGCATAGATGTCCTCAGTGTTCTCGCGGAACACGACCATATCGGTCAGCTCGGAGTCTTTCATCGGCGTGGAGACGCCCGGGAAATAACGGATCGGGCGCACGCAGGCATACAGGTCCAGCGTCTGGCGGATCTTGACGTTGAGCGAGCGAATGCCGCCGCCGACGGGGGTCGCCAGCGGGCCCTTGATCGACACGACGAAATCGCGCAGCGCCTGCAGTGTTTCTTCCGGCAGATACTGGTTGGGGCCGTACTTGGCGACCGCCTTCTCGCCGGCATAAAGTTCCATCCAGGCGATCTTGCGGCGCTGGCCGTAGGCTTTCTCGACCGCGGCGTTGACGACCTTGAGCATCACCGGCGTGACGTCGATGCCGATGCCGTCGCCTTCGATAAAGCCGATGATCGGCCGGTCGGGGACACTGAGACTGAAATCGGTATTGACGCCGATGCGCTCGCCGTCGGCCGGCGGCTGAATGTGCTGGTATTGCATGAGTGGGAGGCGTTGGAAAAGGCGCTATTCTATCATGCGCCCATGAGCCGACTGATCCTGCTCAACAAGCCTTACGGCGTGCTCTGCCAGTTCAGCGGCGAGAACGCGACGCTCGCCGACCACGTTCCGGTGCCCGGCGTCTACCCTGCCGGCCGGCTCGACCGCGACAGCGAGGGTCTCGTCGCGCTCACCGATGACGGCGCCTTGCAGCACCGCATCAGCCATCCGCGCCACAAGCTTGAAAAGACGTACTGGGTGCAGGTCGAACGCGAGCCGGACAACGCGGCCCTCGAACGACTGCGTACCGGAGTGGAACTCAAGGACGGCCTGACCGCGCCAGCCGCGGTGCACCGGATCGAAGAGCCGGCGAACCTGTGGCCGCGGGAGCCGCCGATCCGGCATCGCAAAAACGTTCCGACCGCGTGGCTTGAAATCCGCATCCGCGAAGGCCGCAACCGCCAGGTGCGCCGAATGACGGCTGCTGTCGGTCATCCGACGCTGCGGCTGATTCGCTACGCGATCGGCGGCTGGACGCTCGACGGCCTCGCACCCGGCCAGTGGCGCAGCGTCGATGCGCGGAAAGCATAGAACGGCTTCAGCCGTGACCTGAAACCACAGAATCGCGGCCGAAACCGTTCCTGCCGACGAATGCCTACGAGCTCCTCTCGACTCGCACGACGACCGGCTTCCAGTCAGTCACCTGCGGGCCGATCCAGCGGGCGCCGATAATGTAGCGGCGACCGGACTGCACCTGCACGTTGACGCTGTGCAGTATCGTTTCCCGGCGCGCGATGCGCGTGTTCGGCAAACGCACCGGCTCGTTGGCGGCGATCTGCCTGAGATTCACGAAAACCGTGATCTCGTAAGTGCCCGGTTTAAGCCAGTACGACCTCGCGTTCCCCGCGATCTTGTGCGAACCGATTCGGTAGAAATCTACCGGATAGACGCTACTGGCCGACGGCGCGGCGATCGTGGTGACGATCGCGTGCGGCTCGCCCGAAGTTGCGAACTCTGTCTGACTCGCACAGGCGGCGAGCATGAGTGCCGCTGCCAGCGGGATGAGGCGAATTGCGTAATGCTTCATTTCTTCCTCCTTGAAGAGTAAATGGACAGTCTTGAAGCGTCAGCGCGCGCGGCCGACGATCCGCATCGCCATTTCCAGCGACTGTTCGTAATTGAGACGCGGGTCGACCTGCGACTTGTAAGCACGATCGAGGTCGGCCTCGACCAGGCCACGGGCGCCGCCGGTGCACTCGGTCACGTCTTCGCCGGTGAGTTCAAAGTGCACTCCGCCAAGAACGCTTTCATGCGCCTCATGCAGTTCGAACGCGGTTTCAAGTTCGGCCAGGATGTTTTCGAAGCGGCGTGTCTTGATACCGCTGTCGGTACGCTCGGTATTACCGTGCATCGGATCGCAGATCCACAGCACGCGGCGGCCCTCGCTCCTGAGCGCGCGCAGCAGCGGCGGCAGGCAGTCGCGAATATGATCTGCGCCGAAGCGATGAATCAGCGCGAGCTTGCCGGGCTCGGCGTCGGGGTCGAGGATGTCGATCAGCTTGAGCAGCGTTGACGGCGTCATTTCCGGCCCGACCTTTACACCGACCGGGTTCGCGATGCCGCGGAAATATTCGACGTGCGCACCGTCAAGGTCGGCGGTACGCATGCCGATCCACGGGAAATGCGTCGAGGTGTTGTACCAGCGTCCGGCCGGCTCGACGAAATGCGTTTGCGCCTGTTCGTAAGGCAGGTGCAGGCCTTCGTGGCTGGTGAAAAAATCGACGCGCCCGCTTTCCGACAGCGGGCCGGAAATCGTTTCCATGAACGTCAGCGAATCCATGATCGCGCCGACGATGCGTCCGTACTCCGCCGCGAGCGGCGAATGGCGGACGAAATCGAGGTCCCAGTATTCCGGATGATGCAGATCGGCGAAGCCGCCGTTAACGAGTGCGCGCACGTGGTTGAGTGTGAGCGCCGCACGCTCGTAGGCCTTGAGCATCAGGGCCGGGTCCGGCGCGCGCGCGGCGGCGGTGAATTCTGAACGATTGATCAGGTCGCCGCGGTAGCTTGGCAGCGTCACGCCGTCACGCGTCTCGGCATCGGCCGAGCGGGGTTTGGCATATTGCCCGGCGATACGGCCCACGCGCACGACCCGCTTGTGCAGTCCGTGGATCAGCACCAGGCTCATCTGCAAAATGATCTTGAGCTTGTTCGCGATCTGCTCGGCAGTGCAGTCGTCGAAACTCTCGGCGCAGTCGCCGCCCTGCAGCACGAAGCGCTCGCCGCGCGCGGCTTCCGCCAACTGCCGTTTCAGCAGTTCGCTTTCCCCCCACGTGACAAGCCCCGGCAGTTGGTGGATTTCCGCCAGCACCGCGTGCAGCGCGTCGCGTTCCGCGTACAGCGGCTGCTGACCGGCGCTGCGGCTCTGCCAACTGTCCGGCCGCCACGACGCGCGCGCGAGAATTTCCGGAAGCGTGCTGTCAACAAACGACATGACTGGTTTTTTCGTATCGGATGAAAGCGGTTATTGTCGAGCCTGGCCGTAGAAATGTCCACGAAGGTGGCGTGTATCCTGCGGCCTTGGCACAATACGCCTTTTTCGGCCGGTGCCGCAGTGCCGGTTGTCGTCTTCCAGGAGCCGATCATCATGAGTCACCACGATCCCGCCGCCATTCTCGCCGCTCTCGGACTCGCCGCCGACAATGACGGCGTCTGGACAATCGACGGTCGCTCGGGCGGCGGCGCGGTGCTGGAATCGGTCAATCCATCTACCGGACAGCCGATCGCTAAAGTGCGCGCCGCCTCGGAGGCCGACTACGAGCGCGTCGTCGCGTCGGCGCAGGCGGCGGCGCATGCCTGGCGCGAGGTGCCTGCGCCGAAGCGCGGCGAGGCCGTGCGCCTCCTCGCCCAGGCGCTGCGCGACAACAAGGATGCGCTCGGCAGCCT
>DASSOO010000415.1:0-3843 GCA_035700455.1 Gammaproteobacteria bacterium | reverse complement strand
GGTGAGCTTTACCGCCAGGTCAGGCGACGCGAATACGTGGCCGTTGACGGTATGGAAAATCTCGAAGTCGCTGCCGCGCACCGCCAGTTCGGCATGTCGCGGCTGGCGAACCAGGTTGATGGCGCCGGTGATGCCGAGCCTGCCGCCGCCCGACTGCGCCGCTGCGTCGACCGCAATGCTGCCGTCGGGCCGGCCGGTCAGGCTTGCTTCGATCCCGGTCAGTTGCACGCCCGGCGCGCGCAGCCGCGCACTGCCGCCGCTGAGCGCGAGGCGGCCCTGCAGCGCTGGTGCGGCCAGCGAACCGCTGATGTCGAGCGTGCCGTCGATGCGGCCGGTGACGCGGGAGACGCCCGGCAACAGCCGGCCGACAAACGCGATGTCCGGCAGGCTGGCGGTGACCCGGCCGGCGAGCGGCCGGTCGATCAGCGGTCGGGTGCCGCCCGGAATGTGCGCGCGCAGATCGAGGCCGCCGCTGCCGGCAAGCTTCAGGCCGGCGTCGAGGTCGAGTCCGGCGGAATTGGATGTGAGAATCAATCGGCTGGGCGCGAAGCTCAGCACCGTCGTGCTCTGTTCAGCCTGTCGGAGTGACGCGGGGTTAGTATCGCCCGGGCTTTGCACCGACGCGAGCTTGCCGGCGGTGGTATCGATTTCGACGTGGATATCGGGCGTGCCGTCGCCCCGGCGGGCAAAGTTGCCGTTGCCGCTGAAGGTGCCGGAGATGGCGATATCATCCGGAAGCAGCGGAGCAAAATAGGCGGCCGGCAATTGCGTCAGCGTGAAGGTGCCGCGGGATACGTTATCGTCACGTTGTGCGTGCAGGCACAGCCTGGCATCGCCGCTTTGCCAGCAGCTTCGGTCGATTGCGAAGCCGGCGCTGGAAACTTCGCCGCCGCTCGCGGCCGCGAGCTGCCACGGTGCAAGATCAGGATACGCCAGCGTTGCCTTCGCGAGATCGAACCGCCACAGCCGGTTTTTATAGTGGCCGGTCACCGCCACGTCGGCGCGACCGCGATCGGTGGCGGCCGTGAGCCTGAGGTCGTGCGCGGCCGGCGTGCCGGCAGCCTTGAGCGTTATTGCGGCAATGCCAATTCCCGCGGCCGCGCCTCCTTGCCAAGATGCGTCCACATGCGACCGCTGCGCGCCGGCAAGATCGACATCGGCGTGCACGGCAAGCGAATTTGCACGGTAACTTTTGCCGCCGAACGCCGCGTGAATATCGCTGCCCTTGAGTTCGGCCTGCACGTGCGGCTCAGTGCGTGTGCCGGCGACGCTGCCGTCACCGTCGAGGCTGCCGCCGGCACCGGGCCACAGCGAGGCGAGATCGCTGCTCTCAATCTGCCACGCAAGTGCCTGGCGTTGCGGGCCGATACGGCCGTGCGCGTCGATGCGGCTCGTGCCGGAGCGTAGCGACAGCTTGTCGATGCTGAGCGTTTTATTGCCGTAATTGCCGGCCGCGACCAGCTTCAACGGATAGCCGCGCAAGCGGCCCTCGACGTTGAATGTATCGACCATCACCGCGGCGCCACCGCCCGCCGGCGCCGCACGCACGTGTAAATTCAGCGCGAGCTTGCCGGGCCAGCCATGAACGACGAGACCCGGATTGAGGCCGCTGCCGGTCAGCGCGATTCTGCCGGAGACGGCGGGCCGCCACTGCGCGCGCCCGCTGCCTTCAAGCTCGCCCTGCAGTGCTTCGATGTCGATGCGCGTCAGCGCGATCGAACCGCGGTTGCCGCTGCCGCGCACGATCAGGTGGCCGTTGGTCTGGCGCGGCGCGCTCATGCGCGCGTCGACCGCGAGCTTGTAGTTGTCGAGCGTACCGCTGAGCGTCGCGGTGCCGCGGGGACTTGCGACCTCGCTATGCGGCCAGCGGAGTTTGCGCCAGTCCAGGTTGAAGGCGAGTGTCGGTGCGGCGGCGTTCAGGTCGATGCTGCCGCGGCCGTCGACAGTCGCGGCGCCGGGACCGGTCAGCCGCAGCGACTCTATTTGTGCGACCTTGTTTGCATAGCTGCCGCGCAGTTGTGCCTGCAGCGCTCCGAGCGCCGTGCCGGCGGCGCTGGCTGTGAGCGTGTAGTCGAGCTTATCGGCACTGCCGCGTGTGCTTGCCTTCGCGCTCACCTTCGTTTGCGGCCACGTACCATGGATGGCATGCAGCGGCGCGTCCTGCATCGTCACACGTGCGTCGAAGCGGACCGGGGTATTGCGTAACGCGGCATCGATCTCGGCAACGATGTTGTACGGCGCCGCCGCAGACGCATGGATCCTGAGTGCGGCGAGCGTGCCGCGCGCGCTCATCGCGCCATTGGCGGGCGCGTAGTCCGGCAGGTGCAGGCTCCAGTCGAATTGCGCCACCACCGGGTAAGCACCGACCGGCACGATGCCGGCGCGGCCGCTGATCTTGAACATCGGACCGTGCGCCTGTACGTGCCGCAGCACCAGTCGACGGTTGTCGTAGTGCCCCGAAAGCCGGGCGGCCGTGAGCACGAGCGGCTGTGCGCCCGGACGCGTGTAGAACGCGGCGTCGTCGATTTGCAGGGAGTCGATGTCAATCGCGAGCGGCAAGCGCAGGCGAGGCGGCTGCTTCGCGGGTGCCGGCGCGGCCTTCGGCAGGCGCGTCACGCGGACGCCGTCGAGTGCGAGCCGCTTGATATCGAGCGTTGCCGCGAAAAGTCGTGCTGCCGACCAGTCGACCGTCACGCTGGCGATACGCACGCGAACGCTATCGCTTGCGGCACGCACGGCGTGCAGCGTGAACGGCCCGAGCAGCGTTCCGTCGACGCGCGCAACCCGCACATTCGCCGGCAGCGCTTCCGCGAGCACAAAACGCAAGCCCGTATTGGTCGCCGCGACGAATGCCGTCGCACCTGTGAGAAGTACGACCAATCCACCGATGGCGATCAGGCTGTGTTTGAGTCGGCGCGGCATGAAGCAACTCGCGCAGTGGCTGACCTGGCCCGCCGCCGGACGCAGGAGGGCGAACAGATGTCACGCGGTGCGCGGCGATACCGCCTGTTTCACCGTCATTTATAGCATTACCGGCGTAGCGTGTCCGCCGATTGCTGGCCTTACGGCCGCGCCGATCCGGTTATCTGTTTAACGTTTTCATCATCGCTTCCGGGTAGCGTTCGCCGGCGGCGACGTCTACGGGGGCGATTTCGTCGATTGCGGCGAGATCGTCAGCACTCAGGCGGATATCGGCGGCAGCGCAGTTTTCTTCAAGATGCGCGCGGCGGCCGGTACCCGGAATCGGCACGATGTCGTCGCCCTGTGCAAGTACCCAGGCGAGCGCGAGCTGCCCCGGCGTGCAGTGCTTTTCGTTCGCGAGCAGCTCGACGCGCTTGACGAGCTCGAGATTGCTTTGGAAATTCTCGCCCTGGAAGCGCGGCGAGTTGCGCCGGTAATCGTCTGGATCGAGATCGTCGAAGCGCTTGATGCGCCCGGACAGGAAGCCGCGGCCGAGCGGACTGTAGGCGACGAAGCCGACGCCGAGTTCGCGGCAGACACCGAGGATTTCGTCCTCCGGGTCGCGGCTCCACAAGGAATATTCGGTTTGCAGGGCGCTGATCGGATGCACCGCGCAGGCACGTCTGAGCGTTGCCGGGCTCGCTTCCGACAGGCCGAGAAACCGCACCTTGCCGGCGCGCACAAGGTCGGCCATCGCGCCGACGGTTTCTTCGATCGGTGTCTCGGGGTCGACACGGTGCTGGTAATACAAGTCGATCGTGTCGATGCCGAGGCGCTGCAGGCTTGCGTCGCACGCGGCGCGCACATATTCGGGGCGGCCGTTGACGCTGCGATCGCGCGCGTCGTTCGGGTTGCGCACGATGCCGAACTTGGTGGCGATGA
>DASSOO010000414.1:0-4521 GCA_035700455.1 Gammaproteobacteria bacterium | reverse complement strand
GGCCGGGCTGGGTCGGGGAACACACCATGCTCGGCACGGTGACGCAGGTCAATCGCAGTAACGGCGTCCTTGACCTGAAAACCGCCGAGGGCGCGCTCGCGCTGCAATTTCCGGCCTCGTCGTTAACCGAGGTACAGAAAGGCGATCGCCTCGAGGTTTATCTCGCACTCAGAAAGAGCTGAACGGCATCCGGCGGCTTGACCCCGGCCTGTTCATTGGCCTGCCCGGGCGGGTTGGCGCCGTTGTGCGTCAGTGAGTACTATTCGCTGCGCATGAACGTCCCCGAAAAATCCGCCCCGTGCGCCTCCCAAACCGCCGTTCCGCCGTCCGCGTGCTGAAGCGCGCCGCCTGGTGGGGCGGCGGAATTATTGGCGTCATCCTGCTTATCGCCGGCGGTGCGATATATGGGCTGCTGCACGGCAGCCTCCCGCAACTCGACGGCAAGACGCACCTGGTCGGTCTGAGCGCGCCGGTGACCGTTACGCGCGATAAGCACGGTGTTCCGACCATTACCGCCAAAAGCGCGCTCGACGCCGTGCAGGTGCTCGGTTATCTGCACGCGCAGGATCGTTTTTTCCAGATGGACCTGTTGCGCCGTGCGCCGGCAGGCGAAGTCGCGGCGCTGGCCGGGCCGGCGGCGGTCGAACACGACCGCTCGCGCCGGCTGTTCCGCATGCGCGCCGTGGCCGAACAGGTATTGCGGAATCTGCCCGACAAACAGCGCGCGCTGATCGAGGCTTATACGCTCGGCGTCAACCAGGGGCTTGCCGCGCTGACGGTGCGGCCGTTCGAATACCTGCTGCTGCGCCAGGAGCCGGCGCGATGGCGGCCGGAAGACTCGATCCTGGTGATCTTCGCGATGTATTTCGACCTGCAGGACGAGACCGATGCGCGTGAACAGGCGCTGGCCGTCATGCACGCGGCGCTGCCGCCGGCGCTGTACCGCTTCCTGACCCCGGCCGGGACCGCCTGGGATGCGCCGATGAAAGGCAAGCCGCTCGCGCCGCCGCCGATTCCCGGTCCTGACATCATCGATCTCAGCAAGCAGCCGCCCCGGAAAACCGCCGCGGTACGCATTCCGCCGCCGGCGCCGGTCGCGGGCAGCAACAACTGGGCCGTGGCCGGCGAACGCACCGCCACTGGCGCGGCGCTGCTCGCAAGCGACATGCACCTGCACCTCGGCGTGCCGCCGATCTGGTACCGCGCGCAGCTGGTTTTCCCCGGTTCGGCCCCGTCGCACGAAGTCTTCGACACCACCGGTGTGACGCTGCCGGGCGCACCGGGGATCGTTGCCGGCAGCAACGGCCATGTCGCGTGGGGCTTTACGGTTGCATACGGCGACTGGGCCGACCTGGTGACGGTCGAGCCCGACCCGAAGGACCCGGACCGCTACCTGACGCCGGAGGGCTACAAGCCGTTCGAAGACCATCGCGAGACCATCAAGGTCAATGGCGCGCCGGACGTGACAATGAACGTTCGCGACACGATCTGGGGCCCGGTGATAGGCAAGACGCCGGACGGGGAGCCGATGGCGGTCCATTGGGCGGGCGCGCAGCCGGGGGCGACCAACCTTGAAATCTGGAACCTGCAGAGCGCACACGATGTCGACGGGGCGCTCGATATCGCTGAGCGCACCGGCATCCCCGCGCAGAACTTCGTCGTCGCCGGTGCCGACGGCCACATTGGCTGGACCATTGCCGGGCGCATTCCCAAGCGCATCGGCAGCTACGATCCGTCGCTGCCAGCTTCCTGGGCCAACGGCACCAACGGCTGGGACGGCTGGATCAAGCCCGGCGACTATCCGCGCATCGTCGACCCGGACGGCGGTTTCGTCTGGACCGCCAACAACCGCACCGTCGGCGGCCGGGCGTTGAAACTGCTCGGTAACGGCGGTTACGCGCTCGGCGCGCGCGCGCAGCAGATTCATGCGGATCTCGAGTCCATCAACGGCAAGGCGACGCCGGCCGACATGCTCGCGATCCAGCTCGACGACCGCGCGCGCTTTTTAACCCGCTGGCACGATCTACTGTTGCGCCTGCTGACGCCGGAAGCGCTCGCCGGCCACGAACGTCGCGTCGCATTTCGCCGCTACGTCGCTTCCTGGGGCGGGCGCGCCGCGACCGATTCGGTCGGCTACCGGCTGGTGCGCGCGTTTCACGACTATGTCAGGAGCGAGGTGCTGGCGCTGTTGACCGCGCCCTGCCGCAAGGCCGACCCGGAGTTCAAGCTGCCGGCGCTGCGCCAGTTCGAGGGCTCGTTGTGGGAACTGGTCGAGCAGCAGCCGCCGAACTTGCTCGACCCGCGTTACAAAAGCTGGAATGACTACCTGCTTGCCGCCGTCGACGCCGTCATCGGCGACTTGTGGCAGCCGGACGGCGGCCTCGAACACCGTACCTGGGGGCAGGAAAACACCGTCGCCGTCCGCCACCCGTTGAGCCGCGCGGTGCCGCTGCTGTCGCCGTGGCTCGACATGCCGGTGCTGGAACTGCCGGGCGACGACGACATGCCGCGCGTGCAGGGGACCGACTTCGGCGCCTCCGAGCGCATGGCGGTCGCACCCGGCGACGAGGTCCACGGAATTTTCGAGCTGCCCGGCGGGGAGAGCGGCAACCCGCTGTCGCCGTTTTACGGCGACCAGTTCATGGCCTGGGCGACCGGCAAGCCGACGCCGTTCCTGCCGGGGCCGGAAAAGTACCGGATGGTGTTTGAACCCGCGAATGCGGGTTCGGGCAATGCGTTATAGGGGAAGCGGGGAATAACAATCGCACGAACCGTGCTTAACCATGACCTACGACCCATGCCCCCCGGTCATTGGAGTCAGATGCGGAAAGCCTGCAATCGCGGTGCCGGGCACCTGAACCGCATCGTCTTCGATCCATTCCAGCAACGGCCGCCACTGGCGCCTGTCGTGGCGCGCCCGAGGCTCGTCGAGCTCGTGGATGCCGAGACCCTGCTCAGCCGCGATCGCGTAGTACTGCGTATTGCGCAGAGAGGTGATGAACGGGATCGTCAGGCTGTCCAGAAAACACACCAGCCGGTCGTAGACGCGAGTGTTGTCGCGTACCCGGTTGGCGACGACGGCGATGTGCTGGCGCTGGCGCAGCTTGCCGATAGCAAGCAGGATGTCGGCAATGGAGCGCGATGCGGCGCGGATATCGAATGCCGACGGCAGTACCGGCACCACGACCGCGTCGGCGTCGCGCACCACCGTCGCCAACTCGCCGCGGTCGAGGCCGGCGGGCGTGTCGATGACGAGCCGCTCGGTGTTGAGCGGCACGCGCAGCGCGAAACTGCGCGTCATCGCCGTCATCCGCTGGTGGGTCCAGACGCCCGCGATCGGCGGCCGTTCGGCCGGCCGGACTTCGAGCCATTGGGTGCTGGAACCCTGCGGATCCATGTCGACGAGGCAGGTCGAACGGCCGGCGCGCGCGTACCAGGCGGCAATCGTCGTCGCCAGCGTCGTCTTGCCGCAGCCCCCCTTGGCATTGACGACGACGATGCGGCGCGGCCGCTGCGGCGCGCAAGGATCAATCTGATGGCTCGGCGGAATAATCAAATCCGGTTCCGGCACTACCCCAATTTGACGTAATCTAACGCAGCCAGACGGGCAAAAGCGAGTTTCTCCAAGCGATATGAATATCGTCAATCGCGCCTCGCAGGGCGAGGAGCCGGTTCGTGCACTGGTACTGCCGGGCGGCGGCGCCCGCGCCGCGTACCAGTCGGGCGTGGTCAAAGCCATCGCCGAACTCCTGCCGGCGGACGCCTCCAATCCGTTTCCGGTGATTACCGGCACCTCGGCCGGAGCGATCAACGCCGCCATGCTCGCCGCGCACGCGCGCGGGTTTCGTCATGGCGCCGAACGCCTTGCCGAAATCTGGACCGGCCTGACAGTCGAACAGGTCTATCGCGCCGATCTGTGGACAATGCTGCGCACCAGCGTGCTGTGGGCGCTGACGCTCATCGGCGGCGGCCGCGGTCGCCATATCCCGCGCTCGCTGCTCGACAACGACCCGCTGCGCACGCTGCTGGCCTCGAATATCGATTTCAGCGATATCGGCCGCGCCATCGACGCCGGCGCGCTGCGTGCATTGGCACTGACGGCATCGGGTTACAGCTCCGCGCGCTCGGTCGCGTTCTTTCAGGGCTCGAAAACGCTGAAGCCCTGGCATCGCAGCCGCCGCGAAGGGCGCGGCGAGGCGATTACGCTGGAGCACGTTATGGCGTCGATCGGGCTGCCGATCATCTTCCCGGCGGTGCGCCTCGGCAGTGAATATTACGGCGACGGTTCGATGCGCCAGGGCGCGCCGTTGAGTCCCGCGATCCACCTTGGCGCGAGCAAGCTGCTGATCGTTGCGGTGCGTAACGAACAGCAGGCCGAATGGACGCCGATGCCGCCGCAATACCCGACGTTCGGCGAAGTCGCCGGCTACGTACTCGACACGCTGTTCATGGACAGCTTGTATACCGACCTCGAACGGCTCGATCGGATCAACCGCACCTATTCGCACGTACCGGACGACG
>DASSOO010000413.1:0-5432 GCA_035700455.1 Gammaproteobacteria bacterium | reverse complement strand
GAACAGGCGGTCGGCACGGCGCATGTACGCATCATCCCAGGTACGTCACATGCGGACTACTGCCGGCAAGCGCAGCGCGTTATCTGCCGGTCGCTTTCAATGCCGATTGGATCAACCGCTGAATGCCGAACCAGCCCCAGTAGATGCGATGGTGCCGGATCAGCCCGGCGGAAAGATCCATGACTTCAACAATGTCTATCTGATCGCCATCCGGGGCTTCTCGCGGGTATTCCCATGTCAGTCGCTGGCCGTCGAACTGAAACTGCCCCGGCCTGCGATACCATCGGACCAGCGCGTTCGGCCGCCGCCGGCCGCCCTCCTCGAAGAAGTGGCGCAATTCTGCATGGCCTCGCAGTACGCCGCAATCGGTATCGAAAATCGCGTTGATCACCGGTGTTTCGAGCGTTGCGTCGGGGGCGTAAAGCGAAAGCAGGCCGTCGACATTAAGTGTGCGCGCGTATTCGTCCCACAGATGGTAGATGCGCTCGCCGTCCGAGTGAAATTGACGCATGGTGCTCGTTTCGCCCGGCGCCGCTCAGGGCGCCGCCACGGTCTCGCGCTCCTGCGACGCTGCCAGTTCCGCGTCCTTCGCGGCGCCGCGCTGCATCGCCGGCCGTGCATTGACGCGGTCGATATAAGCGCGAATCGGCGGCAGCTCTGGCACCAGCTTGAAGCCGACAGTCCAGTTGAGCGCCGTGCCCCAGAGCACATCGGCGGCGCTGAATTCATCACCGAGCAGGTAACTGTGCTGCCAGAGCCGATCGACGAGCGTTTGCAGCACGTCGTCCCAGGTGCCGTACGGCGAGGTCGAGCGCGGCGCCGGCTTACGCTGCTGCGAGCGGTCGACGACGGCGGGTTCGAAGCACGAGCCGTAGAACACCATCCAGCGCAGGTAGGCGCCGCGACGCGGGTCGCCGATCGGCGGCGCGAGGCCCGCCTCGGGATAAAGGTCGGCGAGATACATCATGACCGCCGGCTGCTCAGTCACGACTACATCCTCGTGACGAATTGCCGGAACCTTGCCCATCGGGTTGACGGCCAGATACTCCGGCTCGCGGTTCGTACCCGCCGCAAAGTTCAGCAGGTGCAGGTCGTAATCGATGCCAAGTTCTTCGAGCAGCATCAGCGTGCCGGTCGAGCGGCTGTTGGGGGCATGATAAAAAGTGATGCGTGGCGCGGTCTTCATTTGAGTTCCTGCGAATGTCCGGCTTAGGAGGCGCCAGTATGGATAAGTCCTGCTGCCAGCGTGTTGTCAGCAGGCACGTTTCCGCGACTACATCGAGAATTCGTACGCCATCTTCGCGAAGAACGCTGTCTGTGCACCCGCGAAGCGTAACCGCCCGGTGCGGCTGGCGGTGTTCTTGTGGTAGCCGAAGTAGAAATGCGTTCGCGGCGCAGGCTCGTACGCGAACAGCACGGTGTACAGCGAATCCGTGGCGTCGGCGTCGACCGCGATGAGGTAATTGCTGCGGTTGCGGCGCACGTTGTCGCGTTCGCCGCTCAATTCCAGGTAGAGATTACTGGCGAAGTACCATAACGCGCGCAGTTGCGCCCCGCGTTCGTCGAACAGGCGCGCATCGGACGCCGGTCGCCGATCGGCGGAAAGGCGCTGGTACGTGCCGGTCATGTCGAGTTCCAACCGGTCGACCGGATAGGCCTGCAGCTTGAGTGTCAGCGCGTGGCCATGGCCCTTGTCCCCGGTCAGGTAATCCACATTCTCGCCGAGCGTCAGGCCGGCGCTGGCGTACGTGAAGCGCGCGCCCGGCCGTGCCGTAAATGCCAGCGTCGTGTACTTCAGGTGTTGCAAGCCGGCTGCCGTCAATTGCCGGTCGTCGGGATGCCAGGCGATTTCCAGATAGCTGCTCGCCGTGCCGTTGACGATGAGCGCAGGTGCCGGTGCGTTCAATACCAGGTTGCCATGCAGATCGGTGCTGCGCGTGTAGCGCAGTTGCGGCTGAACGTTGTTGATCCAGCCGCCGGCGTTCGGGTAGAAGTAGTGCCCGACGGTGGCGTCAATCTCGTTTACGCCGACCTGCGGGACGAAGCCTTCCCACGCGCGAAAGCCATCCCCGAGGTGCTGATAGGTCGTCTCCCAGCTCCAGGTTTCCGTCCCGTGCGACCAGTCGAGATAGGCCGCTGCGTCGCTGAACGACTGACCATGCCAGCCGGTGTACAGATCCGGCCGGTTCGGGTTTTGCGTTGCGCTGTAAAGATACTGCGCGAGAATGCGGTCGGCGTCGGTCGGCGTCCACATCACGTCGGGACCGAGCAGCAGGTTGTGTGCGCCGTCATCGTAATGCCGCCACGTGAACAACCCGCCGACGCGCAAATTGCCGGTAAAACTCTCCCAGCGCCCGAGCGTCGCGACGGACGCGCCCGGCTGCGGCACCAGTGTCGAGGACAGGATACCCGGCTCGATCAGGCTGCCGCCGCCCTGATCTTCGCTCGCGAGCGCCGTGAACAAGCCACTCGTCATCTGCTGCGTAAGCCGCAAGCCCCAACGCGGCTCGCCGATGCTGCGCGTGTAAATTGCCTGGAGCGGCGAGTCCAGCAGGTTCTTGCTTTCGAGAAAGAACGGACGTTTTTCCGGGTACAGCAGCGCGAACTGGTTGTTTGCGGTTGGCTGGAAATCGTCCGACTCGACCTGTGAAAAATCCGGGTTCCACATGCCGTCGACTATGGTGCCGGCATGCGGCTGCCAGCTTAGATAGCCGCCGAGATTGACGTGATTGTCGCGCGCGCTTCCAAAATCCCCGGCGTCAGCGCGATGCGTCAGCGTGATTTCGGGCGTCAGCGACAGCTTGCGGCTTGCCGCCGCCGTCGAAAATCCGTCGAGCACTACGGTTCCCGCATAGCACATCAGGCAGTTGGCGCCGTTCGGAATGGGCGCGCTGGCCCCCTGGTAGTAATCGTCGCGCACGCTGCCGCGCCAGACAATCAGCTTCCAGACCTGCCGGCGGCCGGGGCGGTAGCGCAGGCTCGAAAACGGAATGCGGAACTCGGCGGTCCAGCCGCGCGTGCCGACGGCGGTCGCCGAGCGCCAGTTGAAGTCGGAGGTGAAATCTTCCGTCTGGGTCGCCTCGTTCCAGAAGCCGTCGAGCTGATCGTTGCTGGGACTGACCGCGAACATTTGCGCCGAACGCCCGGTGTCGAGCGCGTCGAGATACAAGTGCAGGTAGTCGTCGCTGACCGGCGAATACAGCTTGTCGCGGCGCACGAAGTGGCTGCGAATCAGTTCCGGGTGCGGATCGTCCGCGCGAATGCCGACGTACAGGTACGTGTCGTCGTACGTGATGCGCGTTTCGGTGGGATAAAGGCACGCCGCGAGCGCGTGCGGGTAAACCTGGTAGCAGGTGTCGACGGGGCGGGCCTTGAGCCAGGCCGCGTCGTCGAGACGACCGTCCATCCTGATGGGACCGGAGACACGCGCAGCGACGAACTGCGGCGCAGGATACGCCGGATGCGCGTACAGGGCAGGCGACGCCACTGCCAGCGGCACCGCCGCCAGTGCGGACAGGCGCATGTCAGCGTTTACCGGACGGAGCGACCGCAGCCGGCCATGGCGTGCATTCGGCCAGCAGCGCGGGCTTCTGCTTGCGGATGACGCAAAAAGCGGTTCCGGACGGATCTTGCATCACCTGCCAGGATTGCACCCGGTGCTTTCTGCGCGCGCCGGCAGACGCCAGCCGCGCCGATTCGGCCGATACCGAGTCGCTCTCGAAATCCAGATGCACCCCCGGATCGCGCTCAACGCGCTGCAGCAGGATGTCGAGACCGCCCGGGTGCGCCTTCAGCGTCACGTAGCGCTGACCGGCGACAAGCCGGCGCGGTGACGGCCCTCCGAATGCCGCCGTCCAGAACGCGACACTCGCGTCGAAATGTTCATCCAGGCAGTCGATGACAATATTGCAGAGGCGGCTACGGTGCATGGTTATAACCTGTTTATGTAGCTATACAGGTTACGATACGAAAGGCGGCGTAACCTGTCAATAGTTGTATAATGGTTATATGGAGATTCCCCATAGCGAGTGGTTGGCGCGCATCGAACTGATCGCCGGCGACGCTGCCGTCGACTTCGTTAATTCCGTGTCCGAGCGCGCCGGTCCGAATCCCGGCGAGCAGCTTCACAGTTACCCGGAGTTGCTCTACTGGCTGCGGCGCTGCGGGCTTTTGTCGCCTGACGAGGCGGCGAAACTGTACGGGCTGTCGCGGCGGCAGCCGGAAGCCGCGGCAGCGGCCTTGCAAAGCGCGCTGCATTTCCGGGATGCAGCGTGGCGGTTGCTGGCGGGCACGGTGCGCGGCCATGCGCCGGCAGGCGCGGACCTGACCGAGGTCAACCGCGTGATCCGCGGCGCGCTGGCGCACCTCGAGCTGATCGGCGATGCGAATGGATATCGCCTCGCGAGCAGCGGAGCGCAAGCTGATTTCGAGCAGGCGCTGTGGCCGGCGGCGCGCTCGCTCGCCGCGTTTATGACCTCAGCGGACGTGGGCGCGCTGCGCCTGTGCGCGAGCGATACCTGCGGCTGGCTGTTCGTCGATCGCAGCCGCAACAAGATGCGGCGCTGGTGTCGCATGGACGACTGCGGCAACCGGGCCAAGCAACGGCGGCATCGGTCGCGACGCAGCGGCAGCGCCGGCGCCTGACTGGACAAGCCTACTCGGGCACTGCAACATGCTGTGCACAAGGGAAACGGGTCGGCGTTCGGCCAGGCCCGAGTTTATCCAAATGGCATTCGATAACCGTCAAATTGCCCTGAGCGGTTTGTCCTGCGTCCCGCGGTCGCGGTAGCTGCCTGTCTCCGATGCACGCCAACGCAATGAACCGGTTGAAGACCTGGAGCCTGGCTTTCGGTCTCTGGACATTGGTCGCACTGTCGTTTGCCGCGCGCGAAGTGTTGGGTGCACTGGCCGATGGCGGCACGATGTCCTGGCACCGGGCGCTGGCGTGGAATTTGCCCGGCTATTACCTGTGGATGATCTTGACGCCGGTAGTGGGCTGGCTGGGACGGCATACGGCAGCGCGCGGTTGGCGGCGATTTCTTGCCGTTCACATCCCCGCAAGCATCGTGCTGTCTTTCCTGCAAGCTACGGTTCTGCTGTTGATCTACTGGCCGCTGCGTGGCGCCGGTCCGCGCGCGGATATCGATTTTTTTATGCTGTATCGTTCCGAGTTCATCGAGTCGTTCCAGCTTGCGCTGGTGACTTACTGGGTGCTGCTGGCTGTCTTGCGCGGAATTGAATTCCAGCGCCGGCTCAAGGACGAGCAGGTGCGCAGCGCGCAACTCGAAACGCAGCTGACGCAAGCACAGTTACAGGCTTTGCGAATGCAGTTGCAGCCGCATTTCCTGTTCAACACGCTCAACGCGATCTCGGCGCTGGCGTCGAGCGAGCCGGCGCGCGCGCGGCTGATGATCGCGCGCCTGAGCGACTTT
>DASSOO010000412.1:0-9626 GCA_035700455.1 Gammaproteobacteria bacterium | reverse complement strand
CGATGACCGAAACGGTACTGGTCACCGGCGCGACCGGCTTCGTCGGCTCAGCCGTCGCCCGGCGGCTGTTGGCCGCAGGGCTAAAGGTGAGGGCACTGGTGCGTTCGACCAGCCGCCTCGACAACCTGCGCGGCCTGGACGTCGACATCGTCCGGGGCGACTTGCGTGCGCCGGCATCGCTCGCCGCGGCGCTCGCCGGCTGCGAGGGCCTGTTTCACGTCGCCGCCGATTATCGGCTGTGGGCGCGCCATCCGAGCGAGATCTACGCCAGCAACGTGCGCGGGACGCGCAATATCCTTCTCGCCGCCGCGCGCGCCGGTGTCGGCCGCATTGTTTACACGAGCAGCGTGGCGACGCTCGGCCTGCGTGCCGACGGCACTCCGGCCGACGAGGATACCCCGACGACGGCCGCCTCGATGATCGGCCACTACAAGCGCTCGAAGTTTCTCGCCGAGCAGCACGTGCGGCAGCTGGCGGCAAAGCAGGGCATCGCGGTCGTGACGGTCAACCCGTCGGCGCCGGTCGGGCCGCGCGATATCAAGCCGACGCCAACCGGGCGCATGATTCTCGACGCTGCCCGTGGGCGCATGCCCGCGTACGTCGATACGGGGCTCAACATCGTGCACGTCGACGACGTCGCGGAAGGCCACGTGCTTGCGTATCGGCGCGGTGCCGCCGGCCGGCGCTACATCCTCGGCGGCGAAGACATGAGCCTGCGCGAAATTCTGACGACGGTCGCGGGGCTTACCGGCCGCCACCCGCCATTCCTGCGCCTGCCGCACAACCTGGTGCTGCCGGTCGCCTGGATTGCCGAAGCCTGGGCGCGGTTAGGCGGTCCCGAACCCACCGTCACCGTCGACGGCGTCAAACTTGCCAAAAAGCGCATGTATTTTTCGCACGCCCGCGCCGACAACGAGCTGGGTTATCGGCCACGACCGGCTGTCGAAGCAATTGCGGACGCGGTGCGCTGGTTCGAGGAGAACGGATATCTCGAGATCGGGGTTCGGCGTTCGGGGCTTCCCCACGAACACTGCTAAAATCTGCACTTTTCGCGGCTTCAAACCTTGTGACACTTTCCGCCACCGCCCAAGCGCAGCCGAACATTGCGCTGATCAAATATTGGGGTAAGCGCGATACGGCGCTGAACCTGCCGGCGGCGGGATCGTTGTCGATCACGCTGGAGTCGTTGTGGACGCGCACACGGGTCGCGTTCGATCCGGCGCTTACGCGCGATGAACTGCAGTTGAACGGATGCGAAAATCCGGCGGAACTGGCGCGTGTCAGTGCCTGCCTGGATTTGCTGCGTGCGCGGGCCGGGAGCGGCACGCATGCGCGCGTCGATTCGCACAACAACTTTCCGACCGGCGCCGGGCTCGCATCCTCGGCTTCAGGTTTTGCCGCGCTGGTGCGTGCGGGCGCTGCTGCCCTCGGGCTCGATCTGGATGAACGAGAGTTGTCGACTCTCGCGCGCCGCGGTTCGGGTTCGGCGGCCAGATCAATTTTCGGCGGCTTCGTCGAAATGGCGGCCGGCACGCGTGCCGACGGCGAAGATGCTTTCGCGCAACCGGTGCTGGACGCGGCCGAATGGCCGCTTCAGGTCGTGGTTGTCGTCACTTCAAAACGCGCCAAAAGTATCGGCTCGACCGCGGGCATGGAACTTTCGCGGCGGACATCGCCGTTCTACGCCGAATACGTTGCCACTACCCCACGCGATCTTGCCGCTGCGCGGCAGGCGGTGGTGGAACGCGACTTCGAGGCGCTGGCGGCGCTCAGCGAGCATAGCTGCCTGAAGATGCATGGAATGATGCTGGCGACGCGGCCCGGGTTGATTTACTGGAGCGGCGCGACTGTCGAGGCCCTGCACTGCATACGCGCCTTGCGCGAGCGCGACGGCCTTGGCGTGTTCTTTACCGTCGATGCGGGACCCCAGGTCAAGGCGGTGTGCCTGCCGGCCGACACCGAACGTGTTGCGGCGGCGCTTACCGCGCTGCCGGGTATCGAGACGGTAATAACGAGTGCACTCGGTGAAGGTGCGCGTCTGATCGCGCAACTCGATGGCTGACACCGTCGTCGAGGCATCGGCACCCGGCAAGCTGGTGCTGTCGGGCGAGTACGCGGTGCTCGAGGGCGCGCCGGCGGTCGTGGTGGCTATCAGCCGGCGCGCGCGGGTGACGCTGACGGAAGGCGGCGGTGATACCTGCACGGTCGACGCGCCGAGCCTGGGCATCGCCGGCGCACGCGGTCGCTTGGACAGTGCCGGGCGTATCGAATGGGTCGAGGGCGTGGAATTCGCGCCGCAGTTGCGTCTGGTGGCGGCGGTGATAGAGACCGCCGCCGGGTCACTCGGATTTGATGCGCGGCTCGACACCGACGCGTTTTTTCATACTGGCGCCGGCAGGCGCAGCAAGCTGGGACTGGGTTCGAGTGCCGCGATCGCGGTCGCGCTGGCCGCGGCCCTGGCGGCGCGGGCGGGAGGGCCCGTGCCGGCGGCGGCAGAACTGATCGCCGCCCACCGGCGCCTGCAGGGCGGGCGCGGGAGCGGCGTCGATATTGCCGCGGCGGTGAACGGTGGAGTACAGATATACCGGCTGGCGCACGGGCGGCCGGAGACGCTGTCCGCCGTTTGGCCACCCGGGCTTTGCTGGCGCTGCATATGGTCGGGAAAATCGGCGTCGACCGGCGAGTTTCTGGGCCGAATTGCCGCCTGGCGTCAGCGCGCCGCGGCGGAATACGGTAGCATAATGGCCGAATTGGGCGACTTGGCCGATGCCACCGCTGCCGCGTTGGCCAACGCCGACGTTGCCGCCTTGCTCGAAGCGCTACGCGCCTATGCTGCCGCGCTCAACCGGCTTGGCGTCGCAAGCGGTGTCGACATCGTCAGTCGCGAGCACCGCACACTTAGCAATATCGCCGCAGACTGTGGCGTGGTTTATAAAAGCTGCGGCGCCGGCGGCGGCGATATCGGCATTGCGCTGGCTGCGGATGCCGAGGCGCTGGAGCGCTTCGCCGGACGTGCGGTCCACGCCGGTTTCGAAGCGCTCGATCTCGCAATGGAACCACAGGGAGTGACGGTTCAGGCCGCGAACGAATAAGGAGAGTGTGATGGACCAGTCAAGGATTCCCGGATTTTACAAGCTGTCGGTGCCGGAGCGCGTGCGCCTGGTGCGCGAGCGCGGGCTGCTGTCGAAAGAGGACTGCCAGGCGCTGATCAGCGGCGAACATACGCTGAATATCCAGCGCGCCGACAAGATGATCGAAAACGTCATCGGCGTCATGGGCCTGCCTGTCGGTCTGGGTCTCAATTTCCTCGTCAATGGCAAGGATTATGTCGTGCCGCTGGTGGTCGAGGAGCCGTCGATCGTCGCGGCATTGAGTTCGGCCGCGAAACTGGTGCGCAGCGCCGGCGGCTTCAGTACCGAAAGTACCGAAGCGATCCTCATCGGCCAGATCCAGGTCGTCGACATCAAGCACGTGGCCAAGGCGCAGGCGGCGCTGTTGCAGCGCAAGGATGAAATCATCAACCTAGCGAACAGCCTGCATCCGAAGATGGTCGCGCGCGGCGGTGGCGTGGAAGATATCGAAGTGCTGGTGCATGCGTCGCCAGACGGCGGCCGCGACATGGTTGTCGTGCATCTGCTGGTGAATACTTGCGATGCGATGGGCGCGAATCTCGTCAACACCATGTGCGAGGGCGTCGCGCCGCTGATCGAGGCGATTACCGACGGCAAGGTATTTTTGCGCATCCTGTCGAACCTGACCGATCGTGCGCTGGTCTGGGCGAAGGCGGTGATTCCGGCGAAACTGCTTGCCGGCAAGGGCTATAGCGGCGAAGAGGTGCGCGACGGGATCATCCTCGCCAACGATCTCGCGATAGTCGATCCGTACCGCGCGGCAACGCACAACAAGGGGATCATGAACGGCGTCGATGCGGTCGCGCTCGCGACCGGCAACGACTGGCGCGCGCTCGAAGCCGCCGCACATGCGTATGCCGCACGCGGCAAGACGTACACGTCGCTGACGCGCTGGTACAAGAACGCGAACGGCGACTTGGTCGGCAGCATTGAAATTCCGATGAAAGTCGGCACCGTCGGCGGGCCGCTGCAGTCGAATCTCACTGTCGCAGTCAATCACCGTATGCTCGGCATCAAATCGGCGCGCGAACTCGCCGAGCTCATGGGCGCCGTCGGCCTGGCGCAAAACTTCTCCGCGCTGCGTGCGCTGGTGACTGAGGGCATCCAGCAGGGCCATATGACACTGCATGCGCGCAGCGTCGCTATGGCCGCTGGCGCAAGCGCCGAGATCTTCGATACCGTCGTCGAGCGGCTGCTCGATTGCGGCGAGATCAAGATCTGGAAGGCAGAAGAGATCATCGCCGAGGTGCGCGCGCAGTCGCGGCCGCAGCCAAAAACTACGCGCAAAGGTGCGCAGATGACCGAGGAGGAATACGCCGCCGGCCACGGTAAAGCGATCCTGCTCGGTGAGCACGCGGTCGTTTACGGCCGTCACGCGATCGCGGCGCCGGTGCCGCTCGCGATCCGCGCGCGTGTCGAGGATGCCGACGCCGGCATCAATCTCATCATTCCGCGCTGGGGTATTGAACAGCGACTGCACCAGGATGCCGAGCATGGCGGCTCGTTTCAGCAGTCGCTCGGCTTGATCCTGCAGAAACTCGGTCTGGCCGACCGCGCGCTGCGTATCCAGGTGTATCCGAACGTGCCGCGGGCGATGGGTCTCGGCGGCTCGGCGGCACTCGCGGTCGCAGTCATTCGCGCCGTCGACCGGCACTGCCGCCTGAGCCTGACCGACGACAAAATTTGCGCACTCGCCTATGAATGCGAGAAATTTGCGCACGGCACGCCATCCGGCATCGACAACACGGTTGCGACCTACGGTCAGCCGCTACTGTATCGCCGCGGCGAGCCGCCGCTGATCGAGCCGCTGGAGCTGGCCAGGCCGCTGCCGCTGGTGATCGGCTTGAGCGGCGTCGAAAGTCTTACGGCCAAGATGGTAGCGCGCGTACGCCGCGCCTGGGAACGCAACAAAGTACTGTACGAGCGGATTTTCGACGAGATCGACAGCTTGGCGCTGCAAGGCCTCAACGCGGTCAGGACCTGCGATTTCGAGCAGCTTGGCGAGTTGATGAATATCTGTCAGGGACAGCTGAACGCCTTGCAGGTGTCGAGCTGGGAGATTGAGGAACTGGTGCAGATCGCGCGCGACAACGGCGCGCTTGGCGCCAAGCTCACCGGCGGCGGAGGCGGCGGATCGATGATCGCCCTTGCTCCCGAGAATGGCGAACGCATCGTACAGGCGATGCAGAATGCCGGTTACCAGGCGATGCAGGTGCAAATAGGAACTTGAAGATGGATTCACTGGTGCGCGACCGTGTCGTTTCGTCGGACGACGAGGAATTGATTCTCGTCGATGAGGCCGACCGCGAAATCGGCCATAGGAGCAAGGGTGCCTGCCATGATGGCGACGGCATCCTGCACCGCGCATTTTCGCTGTTTATCTTCAACGGCGCCGGCGAGCTTTTGCTGCAGCAGCGAAGCCGCGGCAAACGGCTGTGGCCGGGTTACTGGGCCAACAGTTGCTGCAGCCATCCGCGCCGCGGCGAAACCATGAACGAGGCGACGCGCCGGCGGCTGCACCAGGAGCTTGGTCTCGACTGCCCGCTGGAATTCCTGTTCAAGTTCCAGTACCAAGCCAAATACGGAACCCTCGGTGCGGAACATGAATTGTGCTGGGTGTATATTGGGTTCAGCGACGCGTCGGTGCGCCCGAATGTGAATGAAATTGACGCGTGGCGCTTCGTTGCTCCCGCCGATCTCGATCGCGAAATCGTCGCCCGGCCGCAAGATTTCACACCGTGGCTCAAGCTTGAATGGCAGCGGCTGCGGTGCGATTTCAATAACAGGTTAACTGGCGCCGCTGTTTGACGCGGAAGCGTTCGGCGCCTACCCTGAAGGACTGGATATTGGTCGGGACGACCGCACGACGAAAGCCAAGGAGGATGATGAATGGCCATACCGCTGATACAGCAATACCGGGTTGCGCGCTACGTCATCGGCAAGAAGCTCAGGGGCGAGAAACGCTATCCGCTGACGCTGATGCTGGAACCGCTGTTCCAGTGCAACCTCGCGTGCCCTGGCTGCGGCAAGATCGACTACGACGACGACACCCTGAAGAGGCGTATGAGCGTCGAGGATGCGTTGCACGCCGTCGATGAATGCGGCGCGCCGATGGTGTCGATTCCGGGCGGCGAGCCGCTGATTCACAAGGAAATCGTGCAAATCGTCGAGGGTATCATTGCCCGCAAGAAGTTCGTCTATCTCTGTACCAATGCAATCCTGCTCAAGCAGAAGCTGCATCTGTTCAAACCGTCGCCGTATCTCACCTTCTCCGTGCATCTCGACGGCGACCGCGAGCGTCACGATCACTCGGTCGATCGCGAAGGTATTTTCGACAAGGCTACTGAAGCCATTGCCGCGGCGCTCGAAAAAGGTTTTCGCGTCACCATCAATTGCACGCTGTTCGACGGCGAGGACCCGAAAAGGGTGGCGGACTTTTTCGACTACGCCACCGAACTCGGCATCGAAGGCATCATGATTTCGCCGGGCTACAGTTACCAGCATGCGCCGAGGCAGGACGCGTTCCTGCCGCGCAACACGAGCAAGGAATTGTTCCGCGACATTTTCAGACACGGCAAGGATCGCGGCGCCAAGTGGCCGTTTAACCAGTCGGGCCTGTTCCTCGATTTTCTCGCCGGCAACCAGTCGTATCAGTGCACGCCCTGGTCCATGCCGTGCTACAACATCTTCGGCTGGCAGAAGCCATGCTACCTGCTCGTCGATGAAGGCTACGTGCCGACGTTCAGGCAACTGATGGAAGAGACCGACTGGGATAAATACGGTTTCGGCAAGAATCCCAAGTGCGATAACTGCATGGCGCATTGCGGTTACGAGGGAACTGCCGTCGACGACACGTTTGCTCACCCCATCAAGGCTCTGATGGCGTCGCTGCGCGGTCCGCGCACCGAAGGGCCGATGGCGCCCGAGTTGCCGATCCTGTACGGCGATCGCGCGCAGGCGGTCGCCGCTGCCAGCGAGGTGCGCGTTCCAGCGAGCGAAATCGGCCGACGCTAGGATCGCGTCCCGTGGTATGGCTCGGCATCGTCTGCGCACTGATCTGGTGGGGCATCCTGCTGGCCCCGTGGCGGCCGTGGAGCACGCGTGAACGGCTTGTCGCGTTGCCGGCCGGCGGCGACTTCAGCGATATCACCGCGCTGATCCCGGCGCGCAACGAGGCCGACGGCCTGCCGCGCACACTCGCTGCGCTGCATGCGCAGGGCAGCGGGCTGCATACGATCGTCATCGACGACCAGTCGGACGATGGCACGGCTGCCGCCGCACGCGCCGCGGGTGCCGAAGTCATCGCCGGCGCGCCGCTGCTCGCCGGCTGGAGCGGCAAGTTGTGGGCACTGGAGCAGGGCCGCCGGCGCGCAGGCACGCGCTGGCTGCTGTTACTCGATGCCGACATCGAACTCTTGCCCGGCGCGCTCGCGGCTTTTGTGAAGCTCGCGCAGGAGCGCGGGCTCGCGATGGCTTCCGTGATGGCCGAGCTGCGCATGCAGAGCTTTTTTGAACGCCTGTTGATGCCGGCGTTCATCTATTTCTTCAAGCTGCTGTATCCGTTCGCGCTGGCGAACTCGCCGCGCTCGCGCATTGCCGCGGCGGCCGGCGGCTGCGTACTCATCGAGCGCAGCGTTCTCGACGAAATCGGCGGCTTCGGAGCACTTCGCGACGCGCTGATCGACGACTGCGCGCTCGCGCACGCGGTGAAATCCCGCGGCCACGCAATCTGGGTCGGCCTTTCGCATGCCGTTGTCAGCCGCCGCGAGTACGGAACGCTCGCGCCGATCTGGGAGATGGTGGCGCGCACGGCGTTCACGCAGTTGCGCTATTCGATATGGCCGCTCGGCGCGTGCACCGTGCTGTTGATCGTCGCCTGCTGGGTGCCGGTCGCCGGCCTGTTCTTTCCCGGCGCGCGCGCGGCAGCCGTCGCTGCATGGATCGCGCTGATCGCGGGTTTTGTGCCGGTACTGCGCTTTTACGGCCGCGCGCCGTGGTGGAGCCTCGGGATGCCGCTTATCGGCACGTTATATCTGGCGATGACCTGGCATTCGGCAGTTCGCTGCTGGCGCGGAGTCCGTTCTCGGTGGAAAGGACGCGATTACCAGGCGGCCTGAACTCAAGGGGCATAAGCCGCATAATGATGGAGCGGTGTCTGCCGGTCGGCGGCTCCGAATAACAAAAGCCGCCGGCGGATCCGGCGGCAGAGAAAGAAGCCCGGGCGCGGCCCGGTTCACAAGGAGGCAGGTGTGGGTGAGACCATGTCAAGGCTGGGCCTGGTGCTGTCGGCCATCGCGTCGGGCGGCTTCACCCGGCATACCCACACGCCGTACTGTCCCGCCGCACCATTGGCGGTAGCGCCCGGCGCAGCGGACGCACTGCGGGCGTTTGATTACTCGCGCGCACCGATCGCTTACCGCAACCGCATTCTGCCCGCTCTCGAAAGCTCTACACACCTCGTGCGTTTCGTGCGATTTCCATCCGCTGGCTTGTGCCGTCAGCGCGATGGCCTCGTCGCCGGGCACTACTACCATAGCAAGCACGAAGGCGAAAAGCCGCTCGTTATCGTGCTGCCGATTTTCGGCAGTTACACATACCCGACGCGGGCGATGCTGCGCACGCTCAGGCGGCACTACGGCGGCGACTGCCATCTCCTGCAGCTGCTCGGGGAGGAGTACCTGCTCGACTGGTTCGGTCTCGCCGCGATTCGGACGCACGAAGAGTGCAACGCCAAGGCGCGCGAGATGGCAGAGTGCATGCGCGTCGCGGTCATCGATCTGCGCCGTGTGCTCGACTGGGCCGAAGCGCGCCCGGAAATCGATGCGCGCCGTATCGCGGTCATCGGCTTCAGCATGAGCGCGTTCCTGGCCGCGCTCGCGCTCGGTGTCGAGCCGCGCTTCCGCGCCGGTGTGATCGCGTTCGGCGGTGCGCATCCGGCCGACATCTTCGCGAGCTGTGGCGGCAAGCCGGGCATGGCAAAGGCGGCTGTGATGGAAAAGCTTGGCCTGACGCGTGAGGCGTACTACGCGCTGATTGAGGCTGAAACCGACTGCAACGACCCGGCGCATTTTTCCGGCCTTTACCGCCCGGAGCGCATCCTTTACTTCGACGCACGCTACGACAGCTGCATGCCGGCGCGTTCGCGCGACGATTTGTGGGAGGCGATGGGAAGGCCGGAGCGCTACACGTTCGACTACGACCACAAGAGCGCGTTCCTTGCCATGACGCCCCTCGGCCGCAATTTTCTGCGCCGGAAAACAGTCGCATTTCTCGACCGGGTGCTGGCATGCTGAATCCGCGCTCGCTGTTCTCGTCCGACGATGAGCTCGCGGCGCTGCTGCGGCCGCCGGCGCCGAAGCCAGCCGGCGTACCCCACCTGCCGGTCCTGATTATCGGCATCGACGCGGTGCCGTACACATTGGTCAGGCGGCTTGCCGAAGACGGTTTGTTCGCGGACATGAAAGGTCCGGCCGCCGTCAACAGCACCTTTCCGTC
>DASSOO010000411.1:0-10472 GCA_035700455.1 Gammaproteobacteria bacterium | reverse complement strand
CGGCATCTTCTGGCTGACGGCGCTGCTCGCGCTCGCCGGCATCGCGATGCTGTACCTGGCGGTGCCGCAGCCGCGCATCATCCGCCGCCACCGCGACGCCGAAGCGGTGCCGGCGCTGTTCAGGCGTGTGCTCGCCAACGGCGAACTGCTGCGCCTCGACTTCGGCATCTTCGCGCAGCACGCGATCCTCACCGCGACCTTTCTCGCGCTGCCGCTCGCGATTCGCCAGGCCGGCGGCTTCGGCGGCCGGCAATGGCTGTTTTACCTGCCGATCCTCGCAATCGCGTTCTTGCTGATGACGCCGTTCATCGTCATCGGCGAGAAATACCGGCGCATGAAACCGGTGTTCATCGGCGCGGTTGCCGCCGTCGGCCTGGGGCAGCTCTCGCTGCTCGTCTGGCATGGCAACCTGTGGGCGATCGGCGCGGGGCTGTTGGTGTTCTTTGCCGCGTTCAGCCTGCTCGAGGCCAGCCTGCCGTCGCTGATTTCAAAGGTCGCGCCCGCGGACGGCAAGGGCACCGCGATGGGTGTTTATTCCAGCTCGCAGTTTCTCGGTATTTTCGTCGGCGGGGCCGCCGGCGGCTGGATCCAGGGCGCATTCGCGCCGCACGGGCTGGCGGCCGTGTTCGCGTTTGCCGCGGTGCTGGCGCTGATCTGGCTGGTGGTGGCGGCCACCATGCCGGCGCCGCGCTACCTCGCCAGCCGGCTGATCCGCCTCGCGGGCATCGGCGACGAGGCAGCCGCCGGCGCAGAGCTGCTTGCCGTGCCCGGCGTTGCCGAGGCGGTGGTCGTTGGCGAGGAAGGCGTGGCGTATCTGAAGGTCGATCCCGAAACCATCGACGAGGCGGCTTTGGCCGCGCTCACAGCAGATCGGGATGCAATGGCGGCGGGATCAACGTAAAATCGCGGATTCGGAGCGAATCCGCAGGTAATAGGTTATAGGTAATGGGTCATAGGTGAAGAGCCGCGCGTTGCGCCCGTCTTCTTTCTTGCCCATAACCCATGACCTATTACCCATAACCTGTTTATTGGAGCGCCACATGGCCAGGGGTATCAACAAAGTCATTCTCGTCGGCAATCTCGGCGCCGATCCGGATACCCGCTACACAGCGGGTGGCAGTGCGATCACCAGGATACGAATCGCGACTACACGCTCCTGGAAAGACAAGCAGACCGGTGAGCAGCAGGAAAAGACCGAGTGGCATCGCATCACCTTCTTCGGCCGGCTGGCCGAGATCGCCGCGGAATACCTCCGCAAGGGCTCGCAGGTGTATGTCGAGGGCCGGCTGGAGACGTCCAGCTATGAAAAGGAAGGCCAGACGCACTATTCGACCGACATCATCGCCAACGAAATGCAGATGCTCGGCAGCCGTACCGGTGCCGGCGGCAGCGATTTCGGCGGTGGCGAAGACCGCCCGCGCCCGCAGGCTGCACCGTCCAGGCCGGGTGCGGTCTCGGAAGATTTCGACGACGATATACCGTTTTAACCCGCTTTCGCGGGTCAGGTCATGGATCATAGGTCATGGGTTAGAGGCTGGAGCGCTTTGCTCCAGTCCATACCCATTCCCGGCCCCATAACCTATGTAACCATTGCCTGAAATTTGACAGGAGTCTTAATGTCCCCCCGCGAATTGATCGCGCCGCACGGCGGCGAACTGAAAGAACTTTACGTCACCTCCAAAGAAGCCGCGGAACTCAAGCAGGCCGCGCGCGACTTCCCGTCCTGGGACCTGACGCACCGCCAGTTGTGCGATGTCGAGCTCCTGTTGAGCGGCGGCTTTTCACCGCTCGAAGGCTTCATGAACCGGGCAGATTACGACGGCGTCGTCGCCGACATGCGGCTTGCCTCCGGCGTGCTGTGGCCGATGCCGATCACGCTCGATGTCAGCCGCGAGTTCGCCGAAAAGATCAGCCAGGGTGACTCGATCGCGCTGCGCGATCCGGAGGGCGTGCTGATTGCGGTGCTTGAAGCCGGCGACATCTGGGAGCCGGACAAGGAACGCGAGGCGCTCGGCGTTTTCAAGACCACCGACGAGGCGCACGCCGGCGTGCGTTACCTGATGCGCAACGCCGGGCCGGTTTACATCGGCGGCAAGCTGCGCGGCGTCGAGGCGCCGACGCATTACGACTTCCGTCACCTGCGCAATACACCGCGCGAAATGCGCGAGCAATTCAAGAAGCTCGGCTGGCATCGCATCGTCGCGTTCCAGACGCGCAACCCGATGCACCGCGCGCACCTGGAACTCACGTTCCGCGCCGCGAAGCAGGTCGAAGCCAACCTGCTGATTCAGCCGACCGTCGGCATGACCAAGCCGGGCGATATCGATCACTACACGCGCGTGCGCTGCTACGAGCACCTGATCAAGCGCTACCCCGAAAACACCACGACGCTGAGCCTGCTGCCGCTCGCGATGCGCATGGGCGGTCCGCGCGAGGCGGTCTGGCACGCGCTGATCCGCAAGAACCACGGCTGCACGCACTTTATCGTCGGCCGCGACCACGCCGGTCCCGGCAAGGGCAGCAACGGCGAGCCGTTCTACGGCCCGTATGAGGCGCAGGAACTGCTGCGCAAACACCAGGAAGAAATCGGCATCCAGATGGTGCCGTTCCAGATGATGGTCTACGTCCAGGAGCGCGCGCAGTACGTGCCGGACGACGAGGCGCGCGACGACGAAACGGTATTGATTATTTCCGGTACCGAATTCCGCCGCCGCCTGCACGAAGGCCTTGAGATTCCCGACTGGTTCTCGTACCCGGAAGTCGTCGAGGAATTGCGCAAGACGCATCCGCCGCGTTTCAAGCAGGGCTTCACCGTGTTCTTCACCGGCCTGTCCGGCTCCGGCAAGTCGACGATCGCCAACGCCTTGATGGTCAAGCTGATGGAGCAGGGTGGCCGCCACGTGACGCTGCTCGACGGTGACCTCGTGCGCAAGCACCTGTCGAGCGAACTCGGGTTTTCGCGTGAGCACCGCGACATCAACATTCGCCGCATCGGCTACGTTGCCAGCGAAATTACCAAGAACGGCGGCATCGCGATCTGCGCACCGATCGCGCCGTACGCCGAAACGCGCCGCCAGGTGCGTGAGATGATCGAGCCGCTCGGCGGCTTCCTCGAAATCCACGTCGCGACGCCGCTGGAAGTCTGCGAGCAGCGCGACCGCAAGGGCCTTTACGCCAAGGCGCGCGCGGGCGTCATCAAGGAGTTCACCGGCATCAGCGACCCCTACGAGGCGCCGGAAAAGCCGGAAATGAAGATTGACACGCGTGAATGCACGCCCGACGAGGCCGCCCACCAGGTGATCGTCAAGCTGGAAAGCTTGGGCTATATTCGCTAACGCGTGACGCAATAGTTTCTCGCCCATCTCCCGTTGCGGGAGAGGGTTGGGTTGAAAGGTAAAAAGACGAAATGTCGCAGCTTGTTCCAGTCATTCTTTCCGGCGGCGCCGGTACGCGGCTGTGGCCGGTGTCGCGCGAGGCACACCCAAAGCCGTTTATGAAGTTGGCCGACGGGCGTTCGCTGCTGCAGAGTACGTACCTGCGCGCCACCGGTATCGACGGCGTCGCTGGCGTTATCACCGTTACCAATCGCGAATACTATTTCAGCAGCAAGGACGAACTCGCCGCGCTGGATACCATTCCGGCCGACATTCCGTTTGCGTTCCTGTTGGAGCCGGTCGCGCGCAACACCGCGGCGGCGATTGCGATGAGCGCGCTGATGGCGCAGCGGGCGCATGGTGAGGATGCAGTATTGCTGGTGCTGCCGTCGGATCATGTTGTGCAGGACGCCGGCAGGTTCGGATCGGCCGTCGCGGCCGCACTCGCGGCTGCGGAGGCAGGTCAGTTAGTCACTTTTGGCATCCCGCCAAGCGTGCCCGAAACCGGCTACGGTTATATTGAGAGCGGCAGCGGCGGGAACGGCCCTCGTCCCGTCAAGCGGTTTGTCGAAAAACCCGACGCGGAAACGGCGACGCGCTTTGTCAACGACGGCAACTATCTGTGGAACTCCGGCATGTTCTGCTTCCGCGCGTCCGCCGTGCTCGACGCCCTCAAGGCGTACGCGCCGGAGATTCACGAAGCCGCGGCGCGGGCCTGGCAGGCAACGCTCGGCGTGCGCAACAACACGCTGAACACGATGCACATCGACGCCGAGACTTTCGCGAAGGTGCCGAGCATCTCGATCGACTACGCGGTCATGGAGAAGGCGGCCAACGTCAGCGTCGTCGCCGGCGACTTCGGCTGGAGCGACGTCGGCTCGTGGCGCTCGGTGAGCGAAATGGTGGCGCCCGACGACAAGGGCAACAAGATTCTCGGTGACGCGGTTATGGTTGATACGCGCAACACCTACGTGCAGAGCGACGGCCGACTGGTCGCGGCCGTCGGCGTCGAAAATCTCGTCATCGTGGATACACCCGACGCATTGCTGGTCGGCGACCGAGACAAGATGCAGCTCGTCAAGCAGGTTGTCGAGGAACTGAGGATCCAAGGCAACGAAACCGCGAAGCTGCACCGCACCGTGCATCGGCCGTGGGGTACCTACACGGTGCTCGAAGACGCACCGCATTACAAAATGAAGCGCATTGTCGTTAAACCCGGGGCGTCGCTGTCGCTGCAGATGCACCACCACCGCAGCGAACATTGGGTGGTCGTCGAGGGTACGGCGAAGATCGTCAATGGCGACCGCGAATACGTGCTGACCAAGGATCAATCGAGCTACATACCGGCCGGTAACAAGCACCGCCTGGTGAACCCCGGCAAGCTCGACCTGGTGCTCATCGAAGTCCAGACTGGCGAATACCTCGGCGAAGACGACATCGTACGCTTCGACGACGTCTATGGGAGGGCGGACCACCCCGCGGGTGGCGGTTAGCAGTTCGGGGTTGGTGGGCGGCCGTCCAGGCCGGGGTTAGACGGCCCCGCGGAGGCCGAGGTAAGTGGTTCGGGGTCAGTGGTTAGCGGTAAGACAAAAAGCCGTGACGCGACCCGGCAACAAATCTAGCTCTTGACTCAGTCCCAGGCACTCAGTCCCGGGCGCTTGATCGTTTCGCGCGGCTGCGCCGCGCCCTTGACTCCCGCCACGCCTTCCGTTGTAATGCCGTTCATTTATTGAACACGCTACACCCATGCTGGATGACGAAACCCGCTACCGTCTGCTGAAGAAGCTGCAAGCCGATCCCGCGATCAGCCAGCGGGACCTGGCGCGCGACCTCGGCGTTAGCCTCGGCAAAGCCAATTACTGCCTGCGCGCGCTCGTGGCCAAGGGCTGGATCAAGGCTGGCAACTTCCGCAATAGCCGCAACAAGAGCGGCTATCTCTACCAGCTCACGCCGAGCGGGTTGGAAGCGAAAGCCAGGTTGACGGTGCAGTTCCTGAAGATCAAGCAGGCCGAGTACGAAGAAATCAGGCGCGACCTGGAAGCGCTGCAACGCGAAGCGGAGGCAAGATGACGACAGGGTCCGGCAGAAAGGGCATCATCCTGGCTGGGGGTTCGGGTACGCGCCTGTACCCGGTCACGCGCTCGGTCAGCAAGCAACTGCTGCCGGTGTACGACAAGCCGATGATCTATTACCCGCTGTCGACGCTGATGCTCGCCGGCATCCGCGAAATCCTGATCATTTCGACGCCGCAGGATCTGCCGCGCTACCGCGAGCTGTTGAACGACGGCAGCCAATGGGGAATCAATTTCTCATACGCCGAGCAGCCCTCGCCGGACGGTCTCGCGCAGGCTTTCATCATCGGCGAGTCCTTCATCGGCAACAGCCCGGTCACATTGATTCTCGGCGACAACATTTTTTACGGCTATGGCATGGGCGGGCGGCTCGCTGCGGCCGCCGGGCGCGCGAGCGGCGCGACAGTGTTCGCCTACTATGTCAGCGATCCCGAGCGCTACGGCGTCGTCCAGTTCGACAAGCATTCCAAGGCGGTCGGCATCGAGGAAAAACCGCGCCAGCCAAAATCCCACTACGCCGTCACGGGTCTGTACTTTTACGACAACAGCGTCGTCGACATCGCGAAGCAGATTAAGCCATCCGCACGCGGCGAGCTGGAAATTACCGACGTGAACCTGGCGTACCTCAAGCGAGGCGATCTCAGCGTCGAGCAGCTCGGTCGCGGCGTTGCCTGGCTCGACACAGGCACGCACGAATCGCTGTTGCAGGCTTCCACCTTTATAGAGGCCATCGAAAGCCGTCAGGGTCTGAAGGTCGCATGCCCCGAAGAAATTGCGTTTCGCCAGGGCTTTATCAGCGCCGATCAGGTTGCCGAACTCGCGCGGCCGCTCGAGAAGAACGGTTACGGGCAATACTTACTGCGAATTCTGCACGAAGCCGCTTCGCCGAATATCTCCCTCTCCCCCGGTGGAAGAGGGTTGGGGTGAGGGATGCAATTCATTCCTACCAAAATCCCCGACGTGCTGTTAATTCAGCCCAAAGTCTTCGGCGACGACCGCGGCTACTTCATGGAAGTCTGGGAACAGCGCAAGTTCGCCGCCGCGGGCGTTGACGTGAACTTCGTGCAGGACAACTACAGCCGCTCCGTCAAAGGCACGCTACGCGGACTGCACTACCAGATCAAACAGTCGCAAGGCAAACTGGTACGCGTCACGGTCGGAGAAGTCTTCGATGTCGCCGTCGATATCCGCAAGAGCTCGCCGACCTTCGGCCAGTGGGTCGGGGCGGTACTCTCGGCCGAAAACAAGCAGCAACTCTGGGTGCCGCCGGGCTTTGCGCACGGTTTCGCCGTACTGAGCGAGACCGCCGAATTCTTCTACAAGTGCACTGATTTTTACGCGCCCGAATACGAGCGCAGCATCATCTGGAACGATGCCGACCTCGGCATAGACTGGCCCATCGAAGATCCGCAGTCGCTCATCCTGTCGCCGAAAGACAAGGCGGGTGTCGCATTCAAAGCCGCGGAGGTCTACCCATGACTGCACCGCATTGCCGACCAATCCGTTTTTTCTCCCGGCAGACGACTGCATGGATGCAGGAGTTAGGGCAATGCCGGGAGCGATTGCCGAGGGTTGGGGTGAGGGCGACTTAAATGAAAGTCCTCATCACCGGCGCCCACGGCCAGCTCGGCCGCTCCCTGCAGCAGGCCGCACCGGATGGCTACGAACTTGTCGCGCTCGATCGGAGCCGACTCGACATCAGTGACAACATCGCGGTTACCGCTGCCGTCGAAGAGGCCAAGCCGGACGTCGTCATCAATGCGGCCGCCTACACGGCCGTCGACCGCGCGGAGAGCGAACGCGAGCAAGCCTATGCCGTCAATGCGATCGGCTCGAAAAACCTCGCGCAGGCAGCGGCAAAATACGACGCACGCCTCATCCATATCTCGACCGATTTTGTTTTCGACGGTCAGTCGGCACAACCCTACAGGCCGGACGATGCGACCAATCCGTTAGGCGTCTACGGCCACAGCAAGCTCGAGGGCGAGCGCGAAGTAGCCGGCTCCGGGCTGGATCGCTGGCTCATCGTACGCACAAGCTGGGTCTATGCGGCGCAAGGCAGCAACTTCGTTAGCACCATGTTGCGGCTGATGAACGAGCGCGACCAGGTCAATGTTGTCTGCGACCAGGCCGGCACGCCGACGTGGGCGCGGTCACTCGCGCATACCCTTTGGAAAGCCGTAGCCAATGACGATCTCCGCGGCATCTATCACTGGTCCGACGCCGGAACCGCCAGTTGGTATGATTTCGCGGTTGCAATACAGGAAGAGGCGTTACAGCACGGCCTGCTGAGCAGGTCCGCCGGTATCGCGCCGATTCGCAGCGAGCTGTATCCGACAGCTGCAAAAAGGCCGCGCTTCAGCGTACTCGACAAAACAAACACGTACGAGGATTTCGATTTGAACGCCATTCATTGGCGCGTCAACCTGCGCGCGGCAATGCTGGAGATCGCACATGCGTAGGATGCTTCTCACCGGCGGTGCCGGCTTCATCGGCACCAACTTCGCCCTGTACTGGATACAGAAATATTCTCAGGACCGCGTCGTGGTTCTCGATGCCCTGACCTATGCAGGCAATGTCGACAACCTTGCGCCCGTTCGCGAACACCCGAACTTCCGCTTTGTCCACGGCAACATCTGTGATGAACCGCTGGTGAATCGTCTCATGGAAGAGGAAGCCGTCGACACCATCGTCCACTTTGCGGCCGAGTCTCACGTCGACCGTTCGATCGCCGGACCCGATCCGTTTATCACCACCAACGTCGTCGGTACGCACGTATTGCTCAAGGCCGCCAAGCTCGCCTGGCTCGACGGCAACGGGAGCGGTCCCTTCCGTTTCCATCACGTATCGACCGATGAAGTCTACGGCTCGCTCGGCCCTAACGATCCTCCATTCACCGAAGAGACGCCGTACGCGCCCAACTCGCCGTATTCGGCAAGCAAGGCTGCGTCCGATCACCTCGTCCGTGCCTACCACCGCACCTATGGCCTGCCGGTTACCATCAGCAACTGCTCGAACAACTATGGTCCGTATCAGCACCCGGAGAAATTGATTCCGCTGATGCTGTCTCACGGCATGCAAGGCTTGCCGCTGCCGGTGTATGGCAAGGGCGCCAATATCCGCGACTGGCTTTACGTCGAAGACCACTGCAGGGCCATCGATGCAATCCTGCAGAACGGCCGGCCGGGAGAAACCTACAACATCGGCGGCAACTGCGAAATGCAAAATCTCGACTTGGTCAGACAGCTCTGCCGCCTGCTGGACGAACTGAATCCGCGTTCGCCTCACGTTCCGCATCACCAATTGATTACTTTCGTGACCGACCGCCTCGGACACGACCTGCGCTACGCGATCGATGGCGCCAAAGTCCGCCGTGAACTTGGCTGGGAGCCCGCTGAAACGTTTTCCAGCGGCCTGCAACGGACGGCTCGCTGGTATCTCGCGGCGGCTGAGGCGAGGCGATCTGTCTGTGTTTAGATAGCTGGCTGAATTTACAAATATGAAACCAATGGTTTTTTTCACCATCGTCTCGCGCAATTACCTGGCGTATGCGCTGACTTTGATGCAGTCGGTAGCGGCACAGCACCCAGAGTCCAGGCGTTATCTGTGCCTCGCAGACAGCCGCGAGGATGATCCGGCCCTGGACACGGCGCTTTTCGAAACCGTCACCATCGACCAGTTAGGGCTACCCAACTTCGAAGCATTCGTATTCCGTTACGACATCATGGAGCTGAACACGGCGGTCAAGCCGTACATGTTCGGATGGCTCCGGATGCGTCATCCGCAAGCGGGGCTGGTGTACCTGGATCCGGATATCTACGTGGTACGTCCGCTGGAAGATATCGCTCGAGCATTCGACGACGGCAAGCTTGCAGTGTTGACGCCTCACATCAACGCACCGCTACCCGACGACGGCAAGTTCCCGACTGAGTTGTCGCTCATGCGTACCGGTGTCTATAACTGCGGGTTCGCGGCAATCAATGCGGCACATACAGAGAGTGCCGCCTTGATCGACTGGTGGGAGCGCAAACTTGAATTCGATTGTTTTGTCGATCTGGAGGCGGGGCTTTTCACCGATCAGAAATGGGTGGACATGGTTCCGGGGCTGTTTCCGGATGTGTTGATACTGCGCCATGACGGTTACAACGTCGCGTACTGGAACCTGGCCTCACGGACAGTTACGCGGGCGTCCGGCGATGATTACGAAGTCAATGGAGTACCTTTGGTATTCGCGCATTTCTCGGGCGTGGATCTGTCGCGGCCAGAAATCTTCTCCAAACACCAGGACCGTTTTGATGCCGACAGCATCGGCGGGTTGCGTGAGCTGTACGACACCTACCTCGAAAAGTTGCGCGACCACGAGCATTTACACCACGCGCGCAAGCCATATGCATACGGATACTTTTCCGATGGCGAGAGGATTGCGCCGGCACTGCGGCGCGCCTATCACCGCCATTTCGACGTATGCTGCGAAGAACCCGAACCGTGCCCTCTACGGATGGACAGGGCGCGCTTTAACGACCCCAGTCCGAAGGTAATCGAGATGCGCGGTCTGCCGATCAGCTATGTGATGTACGAGATATGGCGGATGCGCGAAGATTTGAACGACACGTTCAATTTGCAGACTATCGACGGTCGCGAAGGCTTCATCCGCTGGTATCTCGACAACGCCGCCCGTGAGTTGGCTCTGGAAAAACGTTATCTCGATCCGATCCGGGCAGCGTTTAAACCTCCGCGGCGAGCGGGGCGAGGTATTCGTGCCCGCGCGGGACGCGCCGCGTTGCGGCTATTGGGCTGGGGCAAAAGGCATAGCGGGCTGGCGAGGTTGTATGCGCGCGTTCCGTTGGAGTGGCGCGTGGCGTTGCGGCGACGTGTGCACGCTGCCGTTGGAATATCGATGCCCTCGTTGCAGTCTGAGACGGTCGCGCGGCGGGCGACGCGAGCGAAGTACGTTCGGCCACAGTCGGTCGTTCCTGGCGCGAACCTGCTGGGTTACGCGCGAGGAGAGTTCGGTATCGCCGAGAAC
>DASSOO010000410.1:0-5103 GCA_035700455.1 Gammaproteobacteria bacterium | reverse complement strand
GTGGCCGTAGCCAACTTCGAGATCCGGGTGATGGCCTTCCTGGTTGGCGATCCAGGCGAGCGCGTTGACGAAGCCCATGGTCTTGTTGAAGCCCTTGAACTCGAAGTCCTTGCTGATGACTTTGGCGTCGTCGGACAGCGTCCATTCGGGTGCGAGCTTGTCGAGATAGCGCTGGGCCTCTTCCCGGGTCAGCGGTTTGACGCCGCCTTCGCAAGGCAGGCAATGCTTGTCGGCGAGTTCGGTCATTCTTTGGTTCTCCATTACGGGGGATCAGTTCGCTGAAGCGGTCCGGCCCATTGCTCGATTGAATCAGTCGGTTCGTTACGTCGCGGCCCAGGAAACCTTCTTTTCCGCCGGCGGATATGTCGGTGCGTGCATGCCGAGGCGCCGTGCCTCGGCGATCAGGCCGAACAGGTCTTTCCTGGCCGTGTTGTACAGGTCGTCGAGGCTGTCGATGACGAAGTAGACGGTCTGGAAAATGTCGATGCGGTACGGGGTGCGCAGCGCCTCGACAGGATCGAACGGCAGGCGCTTGGGCTTGTCGCTTTCGATCGAGTAGGGCGTTTCGCCGATCGACGAGACGATGCCGGCGCCGTAGGTCTTGAGCCCGGCCGGCGTGTTCATCAGCCCGAACTCCACCGTGAACCAGTAAAGCCGCGCCAACATCACGCGGTCTTCCTTGCTGGCGTTGAGACCGGCCTTGCCGTAGGCATGCGTGAATTCGGCGAAGCGCGGGTCGGTCAAAAGCGGCGTGTGGCCGAAGACTTCGTGAAAGATGTCCGGCTCCTGCAGGTAATCGAATTCTTCGCGGGTGCGAATGAACGAGGCGGCCGGAAACTTCTTTTCCGACAGCAGGCGGAAGAACTCGTCGAACGGGATCAGTGCCGGTACCGGCGCAACCTCCCAGCCGGTGTACTTGCGCAACACCGCCGAAGTCTCTTCCGGCTGCGGAATGTGATCCGTCGGGAATTGCATCCGCTCCAGCGCCTCGAGGTATTCGGAGCAGGCGTATTTCTCGACGACCGGCCGCTGGCGCGTAATCAGATCGTGCCACACCGCGTTTTCTTCGGCGGTGTAGGGGATGATTCCGTTTTGGTCCGGAACCTTGGCTTCGTACTTTGTGCCTTTGCCCATAACGGCTATTTTAACAGCTTGGCCTCGTTCAGGCCTTGCCGGCCTTCGCTTTCTGCTGCTGGATCCACTGGTCGACTTCGTGGCGCAGTACCTTCATCGGCAGCGTGCCGTGTTCCAGCACGACGCCGTTGAAGGCGCGGATGTCGAACTTCGAGCCGAGCGCTTTTTGGGCCTGCTGGCGCAGGTCCTGTATTGTCATCTCGCCGATCATGTAGGCCAGGGCCTGGCCCGGCCAGGCGATGTAGCGGTCGACCTCGTTGGTCAGGTTTTCGACGCTGAGTGCCGTATTGGCCTCGAAGTACTTGATTGCGCGCTCACGGCTCCAGCCGAACTGGTGCATGCCGGTATCGACCACGAGGCGCACCGCGCGCCACATCTGGTAGTCGAGATAGCCGAAGCGCGAGTACGGATTGTCGTACAGGCCCATGTCGTCGCACAGCGTTTCCGAGTACAGCGCCCAGCCTTCGCCGAAAGCATTGATGTAGCTGAAGCGGCGGAAGTTCGGCACGTTCTTCAGTTCCTGCGAAATCGGAATCTGCAACTGGTGGCCCGGGCGGCCTTCGTGACAGGTGAGCACCTGGATGTCGTACTTCGGCCGCTCCTCCGGCTTGTACAGGTTGACGGCCATGTAGCCGGCAACGCTGCCGTCGCCCGCCGGCTCGACCGAATAGGCAGGGTACGTGTCAGGTGCGAGGCTTGCCGGAATCGGGCGCACGCCGTAGGTCACGCGCGGCAGCAAGTCGATCGGGAAGAACTTGACCAGCTCCGGATCGACGCGCTTGGCGGCGGCGCGATAGGCTTCGAGCAGGTCCTTCGGGTCCTTGTAGTAGAAGCGCGGATTGGTGCGCAGGTAGTGCAGGAATTCCTTGTAGCTGCCCTTGAAGCCGATCTGCTTGAAGATCTTCTCCATCTCGGCATGAATTTCCGCAACCTTCTTCAGGCCGAGTTCGTGAATCTGCCGCGGCGTCATGTCGGTCGTGGTGTAGTGACGCACAACGTAGGCGTAATAGGCCTTGCCGTTCGGCAGGGTGGTCGCGGCGATGTTGTCGCGGCAGTGCGGCAGGTAGGTACCGTTGAAAAAGGTCTGGAACTTGCGGAACGACGGCACGACAACGTCGGCGATCGCCTTTTTGGCAGCAGCACGCAGTTCGGCCTGCTTCGCCGCGGGAATCGTGTCCGGCATTTTCTTGAACGGCCGGTAGAAGGCACTTTTTTCAGGATCTTTGACGATCTGCGCGGCGATCTGGTGCGGGATGCGTTTCATCACGACCTTGGGTTCGGTCATGCCTTCCCTGATACCTTCCTGCAGAAGCGCGATTGTCTGGTCCATGTGACGGTCGAATGTCTGCAGACGCTTGATCCAGTTCGCGTAGTCGGCTTCGGTGTTGAAGCGCAGCGTATGCGTCAGCGAGCCGGAAGTCTGAATGCCGCCGAGTTGATTCAGCGCGAGCAGGTAGTCGTGAAATTTGTAGCCGGCGATCTGGTCGGTGAGCTTGTAGTCGAACAGCTCGTAGTTGAGCTGGTTTTCAGGCGACAACGCATCATGATCGATCTTGTACAGATCGGCGAGCGCCTGTTTGTCTTCGCGGTGGCTTTTCGCGATCGCGGCAAGGCTTATGTCGCCCCAGCGGTCATCGTACTGGTGAAAGCCTTCGAGCGACGCCGCGACCGGATTTTCGCGCAGGTGGCGCTGCCATTCGCGGTGCAACAGCGAATGCAACTGCTGATCGGCGGAAGAGACGTTGGCAGGAGGCGCGGCAACAGCCGGAAGCGACATGACAGCCACGAGCAAACCAAAGCAGACGATAGACGTTTTCATGGGCGCTCCCTATAATTGCTTGGTTAACAATTCGTCGCCTGCCCTGGCAGACAAAAACAAGAGGTGATGATATGGACAACCCGCTCGATAAAAAATTCTCGCGTCGTACGTTCATTAAAAGCGCGGCGATCATGGCCGGCGCTGCCGCGATTCCCGGCGTGGCACTGCGAACTGCGCGCGCGGATTCAAAACTGCCGCAGGCTGCCGTCCAGTATCAGGATCACCCGAAAGATGGCAAGGAATGCAGCGGATGCATGCATTTTATTCCCGGCAAGACACCCAAGTCGATGGGCGCCTGCAAGGTGGTGCAAGGTTCGATCAGCCCGAAAGGATATTGCGTAGCTTACGTGCCGAAGAAGTAAATCGGGACTCGGGGTTCGGGGTTGGGGCTCGGCCCCGACCCCGCGAGCCTGGTTAAATTAAGGATAACCTTCATTCATCTGTCATTCCCGCGAAGGGGGAATCCGTCTTGTTGGCTTTTCTGCCGTTAAACGAGAGGCGGCAACCTGTCGTTGATTAGCCGATTGGCAAGTTGGAAATCAACCTGCTCCAAGCGTTCGATTCCTTCGCTTAACCGCTGCAAAATTTCCTGCTGTATCTTCCCACGTTCCAGCGCCTGCGCGTACGGCAGCGTGCGGAACATTACCATCGAGTAGCGCGGTACGAAGCGATCCGGAAACCGCTCTTCGAGCGCAAAACCGATCTGTTTGCGTAGCTGGAACCCCGGGTCGCGCACCGCATCGCGCATCTCGATATAGTTTTCCAGCGCCATCGTTGCGAGCGCGTCGGTATCCGGCTTGCGCTCGGCCGCAAACACCGCAAACGCACGCTCCCAATCGCCGCCGTGCAATTCGAGCTGGCGGTCGAGCAGCAGGCAATCCTCGAACGCGCAGTTCATGCCCTGGCCGTGAAACGGCACGATCGCATGTGCCGCATCGCCGAGCAGCAGGAGGCGACCGCCGAAGTGCCATTGCGGACAGCGCACAGTGCCGAGAATGCCAATCGGATTGTTGAAATAGAGTTCCGGAATATCGGGAATCAATTCGGCGGCGTCGGGAAATTCGCGTGCGAAAAAAGCTTCGACCGCATCTGCGTTGCTGATGCCGGCAAAACTCGTTTCTCCGCTGTTGGCGAGAAACAGGGTCACGGTAAAGCTGCCGTCGAGGTTCGGCAGCGCAATCAGCATGTAGCCGCCGCGCGGCCAGATGTGCAGCGCGCCCGGGTCCATTTGATGACGCCCGTCGCCAGCAGGCGGGATCGTCAGTTCTTTGTAACCGTGGTCGAGCAGGTCTTCCACGGCACTTGCGCCAAGTGTTTGCATCAAGGCGTGGCGGACAATGGAGCCGGCGCCGTCGGCGCCGATGATAACTTCATGCGTACGGGTGAAGCTGCGCTTGTCGCCGGCGTGCTCAAGCGTGAGCGCACCGTGTTCGCAGTCGATGCCGTTGAGGACGTGATCGCACAGAATCTTCGCACCGGCCGCTTCGGCGGCGTCGAGCAGGCGGCGGTTGAGTTCGGTGCGCGAGATCGAGTAGATCATCTCGCGCGGGTCGCGGCTGTATGGCTGCAGGCTGGTCGTGCCGGCGCGATCGTGGATCATGCGGCCGCGCATCGGCAGTGCAAGATTTTCGACGGCGGCGAAGACGCCGGCTCGGCGCAGCGCGGCGATGCCGCGTTCGGCGAGCGCGAGGTTGATCGAGCGACCCGCCGGGAGTTCATGCGTGCGGATGTCGGGGCGGCGCTCGTACAGCGTCACATCGCAGCCGCGGCGTGCGAGGTAGACGGCAGCGAGTGTGCCGGCGAGGCCGGCGCCGATGATGGCTACGTCATTGGTCATTAGCCGAGCCTTTAAAAGGATTGTCACTTAACCGGCGCGCGCTCCGGGAGCTTATTTCCAGGAACGCCGTAAATACGTCCATGTAGGCTCCGCGTTCGACATCCCTGTCGAACACGGTCCTGGCAATAACTCCCGGAGCACACACCTATCTTGAAGCTATCTTTAGCGCCGCTACTTCGTTTTGGAGAGCGGCAACAAAATCAAACACGTCCTGGAAGCGGTTGTACAGCGGCGTCGGTGCGACGCGCATAACGTCGGGTTCGCGCCAGTCGCAGGTGACGCCGGCCGCGCTGATTTTTTCGAACGTATCGCG
>DASSOO010000409.1:0-2080 GCA_035700455.1 Gammaproteobacteria bacterium | reverse complement strand
CAGATGCCGAACGACATCCAGAACGGAAAGCCGGTCCAGTAACCGACGATGACGAGGCCGGGCAGCACGAAGATGATCGACGACAGCGTACCCGCCGCCGACGCGACCGTCTGCACGATGTTGTTCTCCTGCATCGTCGCGTTCTTCATCGCGCTCAGGATCGCCATCGAAATGACCGCGGCCGGAATCGACGTCGAGAACGTGAGGCCGGCCTTAAGGCCGAAGTAAACGTTCGCCGCGGTAAACACCACCGTGATCACGATGCCGATAATCAACCCGCGGATCGTCAGCTCGTTGAGCGGCATCGCCGGTCCGTTCATCGGCGCCGGGCTGCCGGCTTGCTTGGCTCTCCAGCTCATAGGTTTGTCACCGTTTTGGTTTGTCTAAAGTTCTGCGTTCAGTCTTTCTTCGCCTTCCCGCGCCGCGGGACAGACGCATCACCGGACGCCCCCACCGATCAGGTATTTCTGCACCGGCTTTGCGAATACCGCAAGCAACAGGCCGACGCCGATCAGTACCAGCGCCAGTTGCAGGTAGATATGCGGCATTGCCGCGACATCCTTCGCGCTGAACTGCCCCGCGATCAGGCCGGCGAGCAGCTCGCCCAGCGCGGTCGCGACGAACCACATGCCCATCATGCGCCCGCCAAAGCGGCGCGGTGCAAGCTTGGTGGTCGCGGACAGTCCGATCGGACTCAGGCACAACTCGCCGACCGTGTGCAGAAAATACGTCAGGATCAGCCAGGTCGGCAGTACGTGGTGGCCGGCGACGACCAGTTGCGCGGCGCCGAACATGACGACGAAGCCGGCGCCGAGAAAGATCATGCCGAGCGCGAACTTCGCCGGGATCGACGGGTTGAAGTTGCGCCGCGCGAGCCCGATCCACGCCGCCGCGATGAACGGCGCGAAGATAATGATGTAAACTGAATTCAGGCTCTGAAACCAGCTTGCCGGCACGGTCCAGCCGAAGACCGCACGATCGGTATAGCGCTCCGCGAACAGATTGAAATTCGAACCCGCCTGCTCGTAGCCGGCCCAGAACAGCACCGACGCCGCGAACAGCATCGCGAGCACCGCAAGGTGACGTTTCTCGCGTGCGTCGAGTCCGCCGAAGAACGCCACCCACAGCATGAAACCGACGCCGAGCACGACGATGACGATGCCGGCGTAGCGCGCGAGTGCGACCGGATGAAATGTAAGCGTGCCCGCCATTGCCAGCAGCACGACCACGGCGAGCCCCGCAAGAAACGCGATGATCCAGCCCCAGGCGCGGCGCGTAAAACCGACCGCGGCCGGCTGCGGATACAGGCCGTGTTCGCCGAGATACTTCTGCTGCAGCTTGTACTGGATGAGTCCCAGCACCATGCCGACACCGGCCGCGGCGAAGCCCCAGTGCCAGTTGATCTTCTGACCGAGGTAGCCGCACACCAGCGGCCCGATCGCACCGCCGAGGTTGATGCCAACGTAATAAATCGAAAAGCCCGCGTCGCGGCGCGCGCCGCCTTCCGGATACAGATCGCCGACGATCGTCGACGCGTTCGGCTTGAGGAGTCCGGTGCCGAGCGACACGAACACGAGGCCGAGGTAAAAAGTTTCGGGCGAAGGAATCGCCAAAGTGAAATGGCCGATCGCGATGACGACGCCGCCCCAGAACACCGCGCGCTGCTGGCCAAGCAGGCGGTCGGCGATCCAGCCGCCGGGGAGATTGGTGAAATAGACGGCGGCGGTGTAAAGGCCGTAGATGGCGGTTGCGACCTTGTCCGTGAGACCGAGGCCGCCCTTTTCGACCATCGCCACCATGAACAGCACCAGGAGCGCGCGCATGCCGTAATAGCTGAAGCGCTCCCACATCTCCGTGAAAAACAGCGTGTAAAGCCCGCGCGGGTGGCGCATCGGGGCGCTGGCGGCGGCGGCGCTGTCGCTGACCATCGTTATCCCTATATCAGGCGGAGCGCCAAGAATTCCCGTTTTTGCGGCCCGCGTCAAATCCCCCGGGGCCGATCTTCGGTTTTATGGTTAGTGGCGCGGCGTTTCCCGCCCGGTGTCGTTATTCGTGTTGTCCTTGCAGATGCACCGGAGCG
>DASSOO010000408.1:0-5220 GCA_035700455.1 Gammaproteobacteria bacterium | reverse complement strand
AATATAGGCAGCATGCTGACCCGCGAGCCGCGGCACCGGATAGTCGGGATAGACAGTGTCGTAACCGGCGACGCCGTGGCAGCCGAGACAGGTCTGCGACTTGATCTTGCCGGCCGCCGCGTCGCCCGCGGCACAGGCTGCCGTAGTAAAGAAAACTGCGCCAACAAGCAAAGCGACGGCGCCGAATGGCTGAATTCTCATTCGCTGAAGCTCCATCGATTAGGCAGTCACAAGCGGCTGCCGCTGAATTCGAGAGGTAGGGCGGCGCAAACTTTAGCAGATTTCGCCGCGGAATGCTGCATCGGCGGTGACGCCGCAACCGGCCGCCTTGGGCGCGTGTGGTAAAATATTGGCCATGTCCGAGGAGAGAATTTCGCGCTCCGATCGCGAATGGCGCGAGCGCCTTTCGCCGGATGCGTACGCGGCGACGCGCCGCGGCGCGACCGAACGCCCGTTTTCCGGACGTTATGTTCACCCGGATTTTGACGGCGTGTTTCGCTGCGTCGGCTGCGGGGCGCCGCTGTTTGCGTCGGCCGATCAGTTCGATTCCGGTTCCGGCTGGCCGAGCTTTCAACACGCAATCGACGCCGGCAGCGTTGTCGAGCGCGTCGATCGCAGCCACGGCATGGAGCGCACCGAAGTCCGCTGCTCGCGTTGCGACGCGCATCTGGGCCACGTGTTCCCGGACGGGCCGGGCCCGGGCGGCCTGCGCTACTGTGTCAACTCCGTCGCGCTTGAACTTGACGAAAACGCGGCGGTCTCAACTCCCGGTAAATCCTGAATCGGCGTCATCTGGCGCCAGGTGTCCGCGTGAATTCAAAATTCCTTCGTATCCTCGGTTGCGCAGTGCTCGCGTGCCTGCTGGTGTTTACGGGCGCCGGCTACATCGTGATGAAAATGCGCCGTCCGGCGGGCGACGCCGTGGCGCAAGTGGTGAAAGGTATCCACCTGATCTCGGGGAGCGAGTTCAAGTCCATGCTCGACCAGGACAATCCCAACCGCACTCCGAAGAAGCGGCCGATGCCGCCGCCGGCGTTCCCGGTGCGCGAGGTCTCGGGCATCGTGCAGGTTGGCTTTACCGTGCAATCGGACGGCCATGCGTCCAATGTGCACGTGCTGCATGCGGCGCCGGCCGGCTATTACGAGGAACAGGCGAAGGCGATCGTCATGAGCGGCTACTACAAGCCGACACTCGCCAAGGACGGGCGGCTGCTGCCGCGTGAAGCTTCGACCATCATCCACTTCACGGTGCCTGCACACGCGGCCCCGTCGAAGGCGAGTGCCGGCAAGCAGGCTGCCGCAACAACCGGTTCATCGCGGTAGGCGTCGCGCCGTCGCTGCGGCGCCGGAGCATCGCGATCCGCAGACCGCTCCCGCAGTTCCTGCCGGTTCGCTTAACGCAGCCGTGGATTCAACGTGTAGGTGCCGACGACTTCGGCCTCGCCGAGCACGTGCGACGCGATTGCGGCTTCCACCTCCGGCCCCGTGAATTCGCCTTCCACCGGACAGCGCGCCAGGTCGGTCGCGAACAGCTTGAAGTGATAATGATGCACGCGCGCATCGTTCCACGGCGGGCACGGGCCGTCGTAACCGAAATACTTGCCGCTCATGTCGGCATCGCCGGCAAACCAGTCGGTGTAGCCGTTGAGGCCCTGGCGCGCGCCTGACGGTCCCGGCGGGTTGCGCTTGCCGCGTGCCGTGATGCCGTCCGAACAGGCTGCTTCGCGGATTTCACGCACGTCCGGCGGAATGTCGACCATGACCCAGTGGTAAAACGGCACACGCTCCAGTTCCGCCGGCACTTCGCGGCCTTCCTTGTTCACGTCGTCGGGCTTGCCTGGCACGTCCGGGTCGACGCAAATCAACACCAGCGAGCGGGTGCCTTCGGGAAGCGAACTCCACTGCACGCCCGGGTTGCGGTTATCGCTGAGGCGGATATGGCCTTCGGAGGCCGGTGCCGGTGCGCCGAAGGCGAAGCGATCCGGGATCGGCTGGTTCGGCGTAATGTCGGTGAGGGTGAGCTTCATTCGTCGTTCTCCTTCCATGCTGAAGTCCCATTGTAAGAGACGCGGGCCTAAGCGGCAGTCGCGAGCTCAGCCAGAAGTTTTATGTGATCGGGCCGCGCATTGAGTGCCGGGATATAGCGCAGCGTTTTGCCGCCGGCCGCGCGGAAATATTCCGCGTTGCGCAGCGCGATTTCTTCGAGCGTTTCCAGGCAGTCGGCGGCAAAGCCCGGACAGATGACGTCGATGGTCTTGATGCCGGCGCGGCCCCAGGCTCGCACCGTATCCATCGTGTATGGCTGGATCCACCTCGCGGCGCCGAGTCGCGACTGGAAGGAGATTGCCCAGCCATCGGCCGGCAGTTGCAGCGCGTCCGCAAGTGCCGCCGCGGTCGCACGGCATTGCTTTTCATACGGGTCGCCTGCCTCGACGGCGGTTTGCGGCAGGCCGTGAAACGACATCAGCAGCTTCTCGCCGGCGCCATGTGCGGCGCGAAATTCACGTACGCTCGCGGCCAGCGCGGCGATGTACCCGGGATGGCTGTAGTAACTTCCGGCGAAGCGCAGCGCTGGCACGTCCCGCCAGCGCGCCAGTTCGCGCGCGACCGCATCGAATGCCGCGCCGGTCGTCGCCGCCGCTGACTGGGGATAGGCTGGCACGACCACGATGCGCCTGCAGTTGCGCGCGCGTAGCTCGGCGAGACCGCGCGCGATCGACGGCCGGCCATAGCACATGCCGAGTTCGACCGGGCGCGGTGCCAACGCTTCGCGCAGCGCAGCAGCCTGCGCCTGGGCGTTCACCAGCAGCGGCGAACCTTCCGCAGTCCAGATCTTTGCGTAGGCGCGCGCCGAACGGCGCGGCCGCCATGGCAGAATAAGCGTGTAGAGGATCGGCCACCACAGCGCGCGCGGCAGTGCGACGACGCGCCGGTCGGAGAGAAATTCCCGCAGGTAGCGGCGCAGCGCGCGCGGACTGGGCGCATCGGGCGTGCCAAGGTTGACGAGTAATATGCCGGTGGCGCCGGGTTCGCCGGTCATTTTTTCACTCACGGCCGCTGGAACCGGGCGCCACGGTAGCAGGCGCGCCAGGCGCTTGCCAATCGTGGCGTGGCTGTTATACTTCGATACAACACGGCATCGCCTTGGAGAACGTCGATGAATAAACGCATTTCTTCCCTGCTGTTGCTGGCCCCGGCGCTCGCATTGCTGGCGCTGCCGGCGGCCGCTGCGCCGCTTCATTATCACACCGAGGCCAAGCTGCCGGCGCATGCGGGCGGCACCGTCGAGATCCGCCTCGGTTCCGAAGATCTCGATGTCAACATCGTATCCGGCTCGCAGGTAACGATGACGGTCGATGTGCGCGGCGACATCAGCCGCGAGGATGCGATCAAGCGTTACGTGCCCGAGTTCAAGGCGAACGGCAACGACATCAGCGTGCGCGCACCCGAACGCCACGGCTGGTCGAACTGGTCGCTGTTCGGTCACGACATTGAAGCGCGTGTAACAGTGAACCTGCCGGCCGGCATGAATGTCGACTTCAACACCGGCTCCGGCGACACCCGCTTCCGCGGCGATACGCAAAAGATGGAAGTGCGCGGTGAAACCGGCTCGGGCGACGTCGATTTCCGCGGCGCGGCCAGGCGGATCTCGATGGAGTCCGGCTCCGGCGATCAGACCCTGCGGCTGACAGCCGCCGCGGAGCGCGTTGAGTTGCAGGCCGGCTCCGGCACGTTGCGCATTGCCGGCAGTGCCGCACAGCTTCGCTCCGAAACCGGCTCCGGCGACGTCGATGCCGACGACTTGACCGGTGCGGTCGATCTGCGTGCCGGCTCCGGCGATATTTCCGCACGCTGGGCCAATGGGCCGACGGCCGCCGCCGTCACCATCCGCACCGGATCGGGCGACGTGCGCGTGCACCTGCCGGCGGGTGCCCAACTGGCAGGCGTCGTCGAAAGCAACGGCGGCATCAGCAGCGAGTTTCCCGGCAAGAAGGAAGACGACGGCGATCGGCTGATCTTCAACGGACCGGCAGGTTCGATTCCGGTGCGCATTCACACCGGGTCCGGCGACGTGGAGATTCTGAAGAACTAGAAACCTCGAAGCTTTTGACTAATCCGATCAAGCGGACGGATGCAAGGCGCGAGCGGCCGAAAAAGCGGAGTTTACAAAATAGTAAACGAGCATCTTGAGGCCGCTCGCAACGCCGCAGACGCCGCTTCAGCGAACTAGTCGCCGTAGCCGAACGCTTCGATAAACGGCTCAAGCGTCGCGCGGATCGGCTCAAGCTGCTCCGCGTAACGTTCCCAGCGAAAACGCGCTTCTGTATAGATGGGCCGGCTGACCTGGTGATAGCTCGGCGTCTTGATCTTTGCGCGCTCGCGACTGTGACTTGCATATTCAAGAACTTTGTCGTCCCACGGGATTCCGCAAAAAGAAACCAGTTCCCGAACCTCGGCCTCGAAATTGCTTACAAGCGTTTCATATCGCACCGTATGCACCTTGAGCGGCAGCAGTTCGTTGAGTCGTTGCCACAGGCGCATCACCATAGCGTAGGTTTCCGCGGCGTTCTCCAGTTCGCAGAAGTTTGCGACCCCCGGGTTAAGACGAAAATCCTGCATGTAGCAACTCAGACACACGTCGAGCGGATGGCGCAGTGCAAAAATGAAGCGCGCACCTGGAAAGATGCGATGAATCAAATCTGCGTTAACGAGATTGAGCGGAAACTTGTCGATGAGTTGATAGTCGGCACGACGCGTAAGGCGTTGATCCACCGCGTTGAAATAAGCATTGCGCAAATCGGCGATCTGCCGAGCGTCAAGACGCGCCAGCGCGTCTGCGTGGCCGCCCGCAAGCTCATCTAGTTTGCGCGCTACCGCATTGACGGCAGGATACTCGTCCAGCGCCTTGATTGCGGGGTGGCTGTCGCACACCTGTTCGAGCAACGTCGTGCCGGAGCGCGGAAATCCCACCAGGAAAATCGGTGTGGCGGCACCTGACCGCGGCAGGTCTACGCGATTCCACCGGGCGACCCAATCGGGAGTCGCCAGTTCGAGTTTACGCCGAATCGTTTGCTGAAATTCGTTCGGTCCGGGATGGGCGCTGTCCCAGTTTTTCTTGGCTATGCGGTTTCCGGCCGAAAAGTGTTCGAACGCTTGCGCATAATCGCCTTGCTCGTCATACAGCCGCCCCAGCTCGAATTCGTACGCCTGCTCCATCGG
>DASSOO010000407.1:0-7052 GCA_035700455.1 Gammaproteobacteria bacterium | reverse complement strand
GAGATGGTCGGGCCGCAGTTCCACCGCGCGCCGATAGACAAGTTCAGCGGCCTCGTATTGCTGCTGCTGGCTGAGCACGTTGCCGAGGCTGAAAAAGGCTTCGAAATAGTTATTGTTGAGATTTATGGCGTCACGATAGGCGGCTGCGGCCTCCTCTAACTTGCCTTGCTCGCGCAGGACGTTGCCGAGGTTATTGTGCGCCGGTGCGAAATTAGGGCTTGTTGCCAACGCACGCCGGAACATCGCTTCGGCTGCGGCCAAATCACCGCCGGCCGCCAGGCAGTTGCCGAGATTGTTCAATGCGGAGAAATTTTGTGGATTCAGTTCGACCGCGCGGCGAAACGCGGCCTCGGCTTCGTTCGCGCGCTGCAGGCGGCTGTAGGCAAGCCCGAGATTCGTGTGTATATCCGCGTTATCCGGATCGACGGTCAGCGCTTGCTCGTATTGCGCTACCGCCTCTTCCGGGCGATTACGGGCCGCGAGCGCATTTCCGAGCTGAAAGTATGGAGCGACGGAATCCGGGCGCAGCTTTACCAGGCGCTGCAGGTAGTCAATGCCGGCGTCGAGCTTGCCGCGCTGGCAATACAGCGCGCCCAGCATGTACAACGCGCTTGGGTGAAAAGCATCCTCCTGAAGAATCTGCCGGCAAATCTCCTCGGCGTTCTCCAACTTGCCGCCGTTGGCCGACTGCAACGCCATCTGGAACATTGCGGCATGCTTTTCAGCCTGGCGGGCCGCGTCGCCCTCCACCTCAATCTGGGGTTCTGGTTCGTTCACTAACTGCTCCGCTGCCGGACCGGCCACATACCGTCAAAAGACGTAAATTCTAGCAAAACTGGCACTGCCAGCCGCATTACTCTCCGGGCGCCAGCGGCAACTCCAGGTAACTCGGATGCTCTGGATCGAGGTGCACCGTCACGGTCGCGGTCTTCGCCGCGCCGACATCCTCATACCCGATGCGCCCGCCGGTGTTGTAGTTTTTCTGAACGCCGGGGACATTGAGCGGCGACAATACGACGCGGATTCGCGTGCCTTTCGGCAGTTCGCGCACCGTGAAATCGAAACCGTCGAAGCGGTACGGCTCGACAGCACCCGGCCGCACCGGCACCGCCTTGGTCAGGCTGCGGCGGAAGCGCGCGCGCACGAAATCGCGGCCAAGCACGAGCGTGTCGCCGCCGGGCAGGATCGCGTCGACTTCGCCATAGAAGTCGGTGTCGGGAACGTTGAGCGAGATGTTGGCGACGAGCTGCATGGCGCCGGCGATCGTCGTCTGCGCCGGCAGCGGATCGCTGTTATAGACCAGTACGTTCGGCTGGAACGCGCTCGCCTGGCTGACGAGGTACCCTCCGGCGAATTGACGCTCCAGTTCGTCCCTGGACATTACCTTGAGCGGATCGTAGCGGAACGTGTCCGCCGGCTGCTCGGCCGGCTTCGATTCGATCAGGCGGCCGGAGTGAAACACGTCGTGCGCCGATGAGTTTTCCGAGCTCAGATACAGGCGCAGTTTATGATCCGACAGCGCGCCGAGGGAATGCGCGTGACGCCATTCGCCGGCGCCCATGACATAGTAATTGACCCGGTCGCTGAGGATCGCCGGGCGTTTTTTGCCTTTCAGCACCCAGTCGAAAAAGTCGATGTGCAACTGATCTATGTCGAGAACCGAGTTCTTCGGGAACGTCAGACCGCCGAGCTTGGCGGACGGCTCGCGCGTACCGTGGTGGCTCCACGGGCCAATCAGCAGATAGAACTTGCTCTTCGCATCGGCTGAAGCATGGGCCATGAACTCGCGGTAGTAACGCATCGCGCCGCGCTGGTCGCCGTCAAAGTAGCCGGTGATGGTAAGAATCGGAATGTCGATTTTCGTGTAGTCGGCCGGCTTCGGGTTGTAGCGTGCCCAGTAGCTGTCGTAGGCCGGGTGCGCGAGCCAGTCGAGAAACGCCTGCCGGTTCGTGCCGGCGAGATCGGCCAGCTTGTAAAACGGCTGCTTGTGCTCGTAGGCGTCGAAGAACTGCGACTGCCAGTAATCGCCGTCGTTGAACAGGTTGTCCTGTCCGGTCTGGCCGCTGGTGTAGGCGAGCCATTGCGCCATGTAGCTGATAAAGATACCCTTCGCCTGCGGGAAATCGTAGCCGGGATACACCGCTGCCGTCGGCACCGCGGCCGCGAGATGCGCCGGATGCTCGGCGATGATCTGCCACTGGTCCATGCCGCGGTACGAGCCGCCGCGCGTGACGACGCGCCCATCGCACCACGATTGCCTGACGAGCCATTTAATGACGTCGACGCCGTCCGGGCCGTTGCCGTACAGCGGCGTGAACTTACCCCCGGATGTGCCGCGCCCGCGCACATCGACGCTGACGTATACGTAGCCGTGCCTGGCGAACTTCATCGCACGCGCCTGCGTCTCGTCCGTAATATACGGCGTCATCACCAGCACCACCGGCAGCGGCTTGGCCATGTGTGCCGGCCGCCAGATCGTCGCCGCGAGATGCACGCCGTCGCGCATCGGAATCATGCGGTGCAAGTCGATGTCGACGTTCTGATACTCGGGCGTCTGCCGGGCCGCAAAACCCGGCGGGCATGCGGCAAAACCTGTCAGAAGCACTGCGAAAAGAAACGTGTAGCGAACGTTCATCATTATCCCCCGCAACATCCTCGGGCGATTCTAACACCCGCAGCCCGGCCGCTGTGCAGCGCAGATTGCGCTAGAAATTCTCCAGAACCCGGCTATAGTTCTTCTATTGCCTGGCCAATAAACAGGAACATCGCCATGCTTTCAATCGCACAACTCTGGCTGCCCACCCTGCTGTCCGCCGTCGGCGTGTTTATCGCCAGCAGCATCCTGCACATGGTCCTGAAGTTCTGGCACATGCCGGATTACAAAGCCCTGCCGAACGAAGACGTCGTCCGCAACGCGCTCCGCAGCGCCGGCGCGGCGCCGGGCTTGTATGTCACGCCGTACTGCCGCATGGAGGATATGAAAAAACCGGAAATGGCCGAGAAGTACCGCCAGGGCCCGGTCGGCATGCTGATCCTGCGTCGCCCCGGCGAAATGAAGATGGGCCCCAACCTCATCCAGTGGTTCATCTTCTGCCTGATCGTGTCGGTCTTCTGCGCCTACGTCGCCTCCAGCGTGATGGTTGCCGGCACGCCGCTGCGGCAGGTGTTTCGCGTCGTCGCCACCATCGGCTTTATGGCCTACGCCTTCGCCGCGATTCCGATGAGCATCTGGTGGGGCCAGCCGTGGAAAGTCACGATCAAGGACGCGATCGACGGGTTGATCTATGGACTGGTCACCGGCGCGCTGTTTGCGTGGCTTTGGGCGTAACTATTGTTTCGCCGCATCCGCCGAGCCACCTCGGTCGAGTACCGCGGCGTAGCTGTGCAGCAGCGATTTGCCGATGCTGGCGAGCACCTGCATACGTGCCAGCGATTGCTTGAACTGCAGTTGATAGAATAATTTGCGTGCGGAGCTGCCGGGCACTTCCATACCCGGCACTACCGCCGGCGTCGGCGGGCTCAGCACGTGTTCCTGCGCCTGCAGAAACAAGTTCTGCAACTCGTAAATCTGCGCGACCTTGAACATCCACGCATAGTCAAAATTGCGCATAGCGCCGGTGCTCTGGGCATTGTGCCACGCCGCCGATGACGGCAGCAGCGACGTGTACGGAAAACGGAGCATTTCAGCCTGCGCGTCGTTCGCGGCATTGAGCCGGGCACCCACCTGGTCCATCGAGGTCTTGAGAGTCGCCAGGCTTTGATCCAAGTGTTTCCGGTTGCTTGCGAGTTCGTCGATAATCGCGGCACGCGCCTGCGCCGTCAGTTGCAAGCGTTCGTGGTATTCGTGCCAGGCATTGGCACCAAACGCCAGCAGCAGCGCCAGCAACACCGAACCCGCCTCGATCAGTATCTCGGGTAACTTCTCGCGCAACCGAGCCCGCAACGGCATCGGAGCAACACGCTCGCCGTGGGGCTGCATATCCGTCATAGCGCCGTCCTCCCGGAGCGACCACCGCAGAGGTGAATGGTACCGGAAAATCGGCGACCGCCGCAGCGTCGCAGTTGCGTTGCCGGAACTTTTCTGGGCGCGGCGCGGTTCGGTTGGCCGCCGATTCATGCAACAATAATCGCCCCCCGCCGCAAGCCTTTCCGGAGGATGCCATGAAGCGTCGCCTTGCCGCAGCCTGTCTGCCCGTGTTGCTGTTCGCACTGCCATCATTGGCCGCGCAAGCCGCCCCTCCGATTCACTTGCAGGACTATCGCGCACTGGTGCGGATCGACTCGCCGCGGTTTTCGCCGGACGGCAGCAAAATTGCGTTCGTCACGGCACGCCCCGACTTCGTGCACGATCGCTACGCGCACACACTGCGCGTGATGGACGCAAACGGCGGCGATACACGCATGCTCGTCGGCGACATGCCGAGCCTGCACATGCCCCGCTGGTCACCCGACGGGCGCACACTCGCGTTCATTGCGACCGTCAACGATCGGAAAGCGCAGATTTACACGGTGCCCGTCGCCGGCGGCACGCCGGCAGCGCTCACCGATGCGCCCAACGGCGTAGAGCAATTCGCGTGGAGCCCGAACGGCGACACGATTGCCTATGTGACACCGGACGATTCGCCGCTGAGCGCGAAAGACCGGCGCACGCACCACGACCTGTTTATCGTCCACGATGACGACTACCTCATCGACAAGCCGGCGGCGCCGTCGCATATCTGGCTGTTGTCGCTCAAGACGCACAGGGCACACCAGCTGACGCACGGCAAAACCAGCGTGCTGGAAGCCGCACCCCCGTTCGGCGGCGGCGTTTCGGCACCCGCCTGGTCGGCGGACGGCAAGTGGATCGCGTACACGCAGCAGGCAAACGGCAACGACGCCGACTCCGACCGCACCTCGATCGCGGTGGTTGACGTCGCGACCGGCAAGGAGCATCTCGTCACCGGCAAGCAAAGCTACGAGTACACGCCGCGCTTTGCACCGCGCGGCGATGCGATCGCGTGGCTGTACCCGCACGGCCCGGGTCCGGTCAGCGACATGGACCTGTTCGTCGGCGCGCCCGGCTCACACGCGGCGCGCGACGTCAGCGCGAATCTCGATCGCAACCTGCGCGCCGAGTTCGCGTGGTTGCCAGATGGCAAAAGCGTCATCGTCATGGGCGATGACCATATCGGCCGCAAGTTGTACGTGCAGCCGCTGCATGGCGAGGGGCATGCCATCAACCTCGGCGGCCTCAATCCGCTACACATTGCGGTCGCGCGAAACGGCGCCATCGCGGTTGTCGCCGACGGTGCCACGCAAGCGCCGGAACTTTACCTGCTGCGCACGCCGGACAGCCGCCCGGTACGCCTCACCGGCATCAACCGCGCCTTCGATGCCTATGCGTACCCGCGGAGTATCGAAGTCAGCTGGCATGCACCGGACGGCCAACCCAACGACGGCATCCTGACCTATCCGGACGACTACCGGTCCGGTCATCGTTATCCGCTGGTCGTCTTCAGCCACGGCGGCCCGGAAGCGGCTTCCACCCTCGGCTTCGACACCGGCGAGATCGGCCCGTTGCGCGACCTGTTTTCCGCCGACGGTTACCTCGTGTTCGAGCCGAACTACCGCGGCAGCGACAACCTCGGCACCGCGCACGAGCACGCGATCTACCGCGACCCCGGTCACGGCCCGAACAGCGACGTGATCTCCGGCATCGAGATGCTGGAAAAGCAGGGTATCGTCGACACGTCGCGCATCGCCGCGGTCGGCCACTCGTACGGCGGCTACATGACGAGCTGGCTGATTTCGCACCGGCACTTCTGGCGCGTCGCCGTCGTCGCCGACGGCGTTACCGACTGGACCCAGGAATACGAATTCTCCGGCGCCGGCAACCTCGCCTGGACGCGCGACTCGCTCGGCGGCAGCCCGTGGGACAAAGCCAGCGCCGACCTCTACCGCACCGGCTCGCCGATTACCTACGCCGGCGAGATCACCACCCCGACGCTGATCCTCTCGGGCACCGCCGACATCACCGTGCCGATTACCGAATCATTCGCGCTCTACCACGCCCTCGCCGGCCGCCACGTACCGGTCAAGTTTATCGGCATCCCCGGCGCCCACCATACACCGCAGGACCCGGTACACCTCGAGTTGTATTACCAGGCGATCGAGCAATGGGTGGTGGCGCACATGAAGTAGCGTGCGGTCGGATGGCGCGGCCCGTGGCGCTCAGGTTTGCCGCGCCAGGACCGCCACGTTCACGTCGCAGCGCAACTCGAAACCGAGTGACTCGTAAAGCGTGATCGCGGCGATGTTCGTCTTCCATGCGTGCAGAAATGCAATGTCGCCGCGCGCCGCGATCCTTGAAGCCACCAGCCGTGACAGCCGACGTGCCAGCCCGCGGCCGCGGAAATCCGGATGCGTACACACGCCGCTGACTTCCGTGTAACCCGGAAACCGGAAGCGCTCGCCGGCCATCGCGGCAAGCCGGCCGCCGATGTGGATGCCGACGAAGTTGCCCATACGATACGTGTAGCGCAGGAACGGCCCCGGCTGCGTGAGCGTCGCGAGCGCGAGCATTTCCTCGGCGTCGGTCTCGCCAAGCGGAATCACATCTTCGTCATTAGCATCAGCCACGATCGGCTCGGCCGCGACCATCTGTACGCCCAATGCCCGCTTGACCGCGACCAGCTTACGCGGCAGGCGAATCTCCGGAGCTTGCAGGATGAATAGCTGCTCACCGGGATTAACGAGGCGCGTCAGCCGATCGAGCGCCTCGTCGCTGTCATCACGCGCAGACACGAACAGGTTGATATCCGGCCGGTAGCGGCGCGCAAGTTCGTCGCCGACCGAAAGGTCGGCATGTGCCGTGCTGAGGCTCGACCAGATGGGTCTGTCAATCAGCGCAACATTCCTTACAGACGGACGCGACATTAATTCGCAGTCGTGACTTGGACGGTATTGGCAGCGGCCTCGGCTCCGGTCGTGAGCTTGACCTTTCGTTCAACGATAAATTTGTTGTCGCCAACCTGAATCCGCCCGATCGTACCGTTATTGCACACGAGCCA
>DASSOO010000406.1:0-9328 GCA_035700455.1 Gammaproteobacteria bacterium | reverse complement strand
TGCTGGTTGCGATTGTCGCGGCACGGCTGATGTGGCTGCGTCACCGGCTGCGCCGGCAGTTCCGCGGTCGCCCGGCGCAGCCGCCGGCGGATTCCATCGAAGGCGAATTTCACGTGACCGGCACGGCACGGCGCGAGGACGAGCGTTAGGAGCCTGAGCGCGCGGATGTGCCCCCGGTAAAATAATCAGTTCAAGCCGGTATAATTGCCGGCTTTTTGACAATGGAGAACAGCGTGAAACGGTACCGACAGTGGCGGCCACACCCATGGCATGGATTGGACGTCGGCCGTTCGCCGCCGGAGTTCGTCAACGCGTATATCGAGATCACGCCGTTCGATCTCGTGAAATACGAGATCGACAAGGAGACCGGCTATCTGATGGTCGACCGGCCACAGCGCAGTTCCGCGCAGCCGCCGACGCTTTATGGCTTTATCCCGCGTACCTATTGCGGCGACCGTGTAGGTGCGCTCGGCGGCCGAAGTCTGCACGGCGACGGGGATCCGCTCGACATTTGCGTGATTTCAGAGCGGCCGATCCAGCGCAGCCAGATTTTAATGACGGCGCGTGTCGTCGGCGGACTGCGCATGATCGACAACGGCGAAGCCGACGACAAGATCATCGCGGTTCTCGACGGCGACCATTTCTGGGGCGATGCCAAGGATCTGACCGACATCCCCGAGCAGATCGTCGAGCGCCTGATGCACTATTTTTATACTTACAAGTGGATCCCCGGCGAGAGCATGAACGTCGAGATCGAAGCGCCGTACGGTTGCGAACGTGCGTGCAGCGTCATTAATGCCGCGCGCGCCGATTACCACGAATGTTACGGCGCCGACGGCACCGGCGTGCTGCCCGGCTGAAGTGGAGAAGGAACGGGATCAGTCGTCGCGGTTGTCGCGGACCTGGACGATCCCGTTCTCCACACGGCACGGAAAAACCGAGATATCTTCATAAGCCGGCGGCGCGAGCACCGCGCCGGTGCGGATGCAGAAGCGCGCGCCGTGCCGCGGGCACTCGATCTGGTCGCCGTCGATAATGCCGCCGGTCAACTCGCCGCCATCGTGCGTACACACGTCCTCAATCGCGAAGAACTCGCCGTCGACATTGATGACGGCGATTTCGATGTCGCCGAAATCGGTAATACGGAAGTCCCTGGGCTCAATTTCTTCTGCCGGCGCGACGTTGATCCAGTCGGACATAGGGGAGCACCTTTGGTGCGGGTTAGTGGTTAGTGGTTAGCGGTAAGAGGTAAGAAAGGCAAGAGAACGCAATTCCGGTCCAATGCGTGACCACGGACCGCTTACCGCGAATCTCGAACCGCGCCGCGGCGCGGCGCTAGAACATCCCCGTCGCAAGCTTTGCCTCGTCGGACATCATGCTCTGGTTCCACGGCGGGTCGAAGACCAGTTCGATGTCGACGTCTTCGACCTGCGGAATCGACAGGAGCTTGGCGGTTGCGTCCTCGACGAGAATATTCCCCATGCCGCAGCCGGGTGCGGTCAGCGTCAACTTGATTTCAACCTTATACCTGTTGTTGTCGAGCGCGACGGTCGCGCATTCGTAAACCAGGCCGAGGTCGACGATGTTGATCGGGATTTCGGGGTCAAAGCAGGTCTTCAACTGCTCCCAGATCATTTTCTCGACGTCTTCTCGCGACGCGTTTTCGATAATCTCAGGCGTCTCGATGATTTCCTGCTCAATCGCGTCGCCATCTTTGCCGGCGATACGGCACAGGTTTCCGCCGGCATAGACAGTGTAGCTGCCGCCAAGCGCCTGGGTAATCGTGACTTCCGTGCCCTGCGGAATGATGACCCGATGGCCGGCCGGTACCAGCACTGCTTCGCAATCACGTATCAACGCGACAGTCTGTCCGCGTAACATGGCTACTCCGTTGTCGCCGCCGCGCGCTCCTCAAGCGCAGCCTGCAGGGTGTGCCAGCACAAGGTTGCGCATTTGACGCGCGACGGATACTCGCGCACGCCGGCCAGCGCGGCCAGTTTACCCAAGCGTTCCGCATCGGGAGCATCGTTATTGCCCGTCAGCAGCGCGTGCATATCTTCGAATAATGCCTGCGCTTCAGCACGTGTGAGGCCTTTCAGTCGATCGGTCATCAGCGAGGCGGAGGCGACCGATATCGCGCACCCGGAGCCTTCAAAGCTCACATCCTGGACGCGATCACCATCGAGCTTGACGTACACCGTCAGCTTGTCCCCGCACAGGGGATTGAAGCCTTCGGCCTGGTGGGTCGCCGGCTCGATGCGCCGGAAATTCCGCGGCGCGCGGTTGTGGTCGATGATGATGTCCTGGTAGAGGTCGCCGAGATCCATTACGCGAACACCTGTTTTGCGCGCTCAAGGCCCCGAACCAGCGCGTCGATCTCGGCCCGCGTGTTGTAAAAGGCGAGCGAGGCGCGGGTCGTCGCCGACACGTTGAATCGTTCCATGACCGGCATCGCGCAATGATGGCCGGTGCGCACCGCGATCCCCTGGCGGTCGAGAATCGTGCCGAGGTCGTGCGGGTGAATGCCGTCCATGACGAACGACAGCACCGCGGACTTGCGTTTTGCGGTACCGATTAACCGTAAGCCTTTGACATTGCCGAGTTGTTCAGTGGCGTAAGCCAGCAGCCCCGTCTCGTAGTCTTCGACGGGCGCAAGTCCGAGGCCGCCGAGATAATCCAGCGCTGCGCCAAATCCGGCCGCACCGGCGATGTGCGGCGTACCGGCTTCAAACTTGTGCGGCAGGTCGGCATAAAGCGTGTGCTCGAACCGGACCTGCCGGATCATCTCGCCACCGCCTTGCCACGGTGGCATCGCATCGAGCAGAGACTCGCGGCCATACAGGAAGCCGATGCCGGTCGGACCGTAAACCTTGTGTCCCGAGGCGGCGTAAAAATCGCAGCCAAGCGACTGCACGTCAACGCGTAAATGCGGCAACGCCTGTGCGCCGTCGAGCAGCACCGGCACACCGCGCTCATGTGCGAACCTGATCATGTGCTCGACCGGATTGACGGTGCCGAGCGCATTCGAAACGTGGCTCAAGGCGGCAAAGACAGTGCGCTCGTTGAACAGCGCTTCGTATCCTTCGATCACCACGTCGCCGTCATCATCAATCGGCGCAATGCGGAGCTTTGCGCCGGTACGTTCTGCAATCAACTGCCATGGAACGATGTTCGAATGATGTTCCATCGCCGTGATGACGATTTCATCGCCGGCTCTGAAGCGGCTGCCGCCGTAGCTCTGCGCTACCAAATTGATCGCCTCGCTGGTGCCGCGCGTGAAGACGATTTCGCGCGCGGCACCGGCGTTAATGAAACGCCGGACGGTTTCACGTGCGCCCTCGTAGGCAGCCGTCGCGGCTTCGCTCAATGCGTGCACACCGCGATGCACGTTGGCGTTGTCATGCTGGTAATAGCGAGCGATCGCATCGATGACGGCCTGCGGCTTTTGCGCGGTTGCGGCATTGTCGAGATACACCAGCGCCTCGCCATGCACGTGGCAGGCGAGAATCGGGAAATCGCGGCGCACGCGCTCGACGTCGAAAGCGGGCTTCGTCTTCTTGACTACACTGTTCATTACTGTTGCTCCGCGCGAAGTGTTGCCTGCACCGCGTCATGCAGATATTCGCGCAGCGCTTCCACGGGTACGGCGTCGAGAATCTCGCGCGCGAATGTAGTCACCAGCAGGTCGCGCGCATCATCCGCCGCCAGCCCGCGTGAGCGGAGATAGAACAGCGCGGTCTCGTCGAGCTGGCCAACCGTCGCGCCGTGACTGCACTTGACGTCGTCTGCGTAGATTTCAAGCTCCGGTTTCGTGTCGATCTCGGCGTTGTCCGAGAGGAGCAGGTTGTGGCTTACCTGGGTCGAATCGGTTTGCTGCGCGCCCGGTGCAACATATATCTTGCCGTTGAATACGCCGCGCGCGCGTCCGCCGAGGATGCCCTTGTAGCGTTCGCTGCTGCGGGTCTGCGGGCTGGCATGATTGACGAGCGTGTGATTGTCGCAATGCGCGCGACCGCTGAGCACGAACAGTCCGTCGAGTACTGCTTCGGCATTGGAGCCATCAAGCTGCGTTTCCAGGTCGTTGCGTACCAGCAGGCCGCCGAGATCGATGTTGTAAGAAATGTAGCGGCTGTCACGCGCCTGATGCACGCGGGTATTGCCGACGTGATAGCTTTCCGCCGCCTCCTGTTGAATGCGGCAGTGACGCAGCGTTGCATTGGCGTCGAGTGTCACGTCGGTGACGCTGTTGGTGAAGTTGGCCGCGCCGCCCAGGCCGACATACTGCTCCGCGATCATGGTTTCGCTGCCGGCGCCGGCGGCGATGACAATGCGCGGATAGATGGCGAGCGGTTCGGCCGCCGCCTGCGACACGAACAGGAGGTGGAGCGGCGCCTCGTGACGAGCATCGGCAGCAATTTCGATCACGACACCATCCGCGGCAAAAGCTGTGTTGAGATCGACGAAGCCGCTGTCGCCGCTGCGCGCTTCGAGCAAGCGCAAGGCTTCGGCCGGCGCATCTTCGAGCAGCGCCGACAGCGGGGTGATGCGAATGCCATCACCGAAAGCGCCGGTTTGCGACAGCGCCGGCGCATAATGTCCATCGATAAACACGATTCGCGGCCATCCGGCGTCGGCGAGCGGCAATGACGCCGCTTCGGGCAGGGCCACGGGCTCAGGTGCCGGTGCAAACCGGCGCCTCGCAAGCGCGCGCAGATTCGTGTATTTCCAGGCCTCGGCGCGGGTGGTCGGAAAGCCGGTTTGCACAAATCGGGCGAGAGCAGCCCGGCGCAACTCCTGCACTTGGGTGTCGCCACCGAGACGCGTCGAGGTGGACTCGAACGCGTCGAGATACGGCTTGGCTTCGTCTGCAACGACCGCGTTCACGCGTTCACGGCCTCCGGGCGCAGCCAGTCGTAACCGCGCTCCTCGAGTTCCAGCGCCAGGCTCTTGTCGCCGGACTTGACGATCTTGCCGTTGGACAGGACGTGCACGAAGTCCGGCACAATGTAATCGAGCAGGCGCTGATAATGCGTCACCAGGATCATGCCGCGGTCCGGCGAGCGCAGCCGGTTGACGCCGTTGGCGACAACCTTGAGCGCATCGATGTCGAGTCCGGAGTCGGTTTCGTCGAGAATCGCGAGCCGCGGTTCGAGCACCAGCATCTGCAGAATTTCGTTGCGCTTCTTTTCGCCGCCGGAAAATCCTTCATTCACCGCGCGCTGCAGAAAGCTCTGATCCATCTCCATCACGCGCATCTTGTCCTTGACGAGCGCGAGGAAATCATAGGCGTCCAGTTCCTGCTCGCCGCGCGATTTTCTGATCGCGTTCAGCCCGGCCTTGAGCAGGTAGACGTTGTTGACGCCCGGGATCTCGACCGGGTACTGAAACGCGAGGAATACGCCGGCGCGCGCACGATCCTCCGGTTCAAGGGCAAGCAGATCCTGGTCATCGAACGTGATGCTGCCGGCGGTGATTTCGTAGCCGCCGCGGCCCGCGAGGATATGGGCGAGGGTGCTCTTGCCGGAGCCGTTCGGACCCATCACCGCGTGAATTTCACCGGCGTTCACGGCCAAGTCGAGCCCCTTGAGGATCTCCTTGCCGTTGACTTCGACGTGCAGATTTTTGACTTCAAGCATCTTCATAGCCTTCGGTATCGACACTCCTTAACCCAACCTCTCCTCGAGCGAGGGAGGGTTTAAAGAGGGCCGTGTTTCCACTCTCTACTCCTGGAGGGAGAGGGCAAGGTAAGGGGATAAATTCGTGCCGGATCAGCCAACGGCTCCCTCAAGCGTCACGCCCAGCAACTTCTGTGCCTCGACGGCGAACTCCATCGGCAGTTCCTTGAACACCTGCTTGCAGAAGCCGCTGACGATCATGTTGACGGCGTCTTCCGGTGAGATGCCGCGTTGGCGCAGATAAAACAACTGGTCGTCGCCGATTTTGGTGGTAGTTGCTTCGTGTTCGACCTGTGCGCTGCGGTTTTTGACCTCGATGTACGGAAACGTGTGCGCGCCGCACTCATCGCCCATCAACAGCGAATCGCACTGGGTGTAATTGCGCGCGCCCTCGGCCTTGCCGACAACCTTGACCAGGCCGCGATAGGCATTCTGGCCGTGGCCGGCAGAGATACCCTTCGACACGATCGTGCTGCGCGTGTTGTTGCCGATGTGCACCATTTTGGTGCCGGTGTCGGCCTGCTGGTAATTGTTTGCGACTGCGACCGAGTAGAATTCGCCGACCGAGTTGTCGCCGGTCAGAAGGCAGCTCGGATATTTCCAGGTAATCGCGGAGCCGGTCTCGACCTGCGTCCACGAGATCTTCGAGTTCGCGCCGCGGCAGTCGCCGCGCTTGGTGACGAAGTTGTAGATGCCGCCTTTGCCTTCCTCGTCGCCGGGATACCAGTTCTGCACGGTCGAGTACTTGATTTGCGCGTCTTTCAGCGCAACCAGTTCGACCACCGCCGCGTGCAACTGGTTTTCGTCGCGCATCGGCGCGGTGCAGCCTTCAAGATAGCTCACGTGGCTGCCAACGTCCGCGATGATCAGCGTGCGCTCGAACTGGCCGGTCTTGGCGGCGTTGATGCGAAAATACGTCGACAGCTCCATCGGGCAGCGTACGCCCTTGGGTACGTAGACGAACGAGCCGTCGGTAAATACGGCGGAATTGAGTGTCGCGAAGAAGTTGTCGGAGTAGGGCACGACCGAGCCGAGGTATTCCTGCACAAGCGCCGGGTATTTCTGTACGGCTTCTGAAATCGGACAGAAAATGACACCGGCATCGGCGAGCTTTTTCTTGAATGTCGTTGCGACGGAGACACTGTCAAACACCGCGTCGACGGCTACGCCCGCAAGCGCCTTTTGTTCGTGCAGCGGGATCCCGAGCTTTTCGTAGGTTTCGAGCAGCTTCGGGTCTACTTCGTCGAGGCTCTTCGGCTGCTTTTTTTTCTTTGGCGCCGAGTAGTAGGAAATCGCCTGGTAATCAATTGGTTCATGCCGCACGTGCGCCCAGTTGGGTTCGCGCATCGTCAGCCAATGACGAAATGCCTTAAGCCGCCATTCGAGCATGAACTCAGGCTCGCCCTTGCGCTCCGAAATCAGCCGGATCACGTTCTCGTTAAGACCCGGCGGCACCGTGTCGGCTTCGATATCGGTAACAAAGCCGTGCTGGTACTCGCGCCGAACGAGATTTTCAACATCTTGCGGTTTGGTCGCCATAATCCGTCCCTATCTTGCCCGGGCGCGCGGCGCGGCCTTGAAACTGACCGGCGGCGGTGCCATCGGCCCGGCCAATTCGGCGAGGCTTACGGTCTTGAGCGCATCGCGAATACCGAGACTGATGCGCTGCCAGTTGTGTCCGATCGCACACACGGGTTCCAGGTTGCAGTGGCCGTCGCTCATGCTGCACTCGGTGATCGCCACCGGCCCCTCGACCGCGTCGATGATCTGCACCGCCGTAATTTCCTCCGGCTTGCGGGTCAGCCGATAGCCGCCGCGGGCGCCGCGGTACGAGTGCACCAGGCCGCCTTTTGCGAACAGCTTGAGCAGCTTGCTGACGGTCGGCACGGCAAGATGCGTGCGTTCCGCGATGTCGGCTGCGGTATGCATCGTCTGCGGGTGGCGTGCCATGTGCGCCAGCACCACGGTGCCATAGTCGGTGAGCTTGCTCAGTCGCAGCATGGTTCGTGTCCTCTGGAATGGGGACTATTTTAGTACTAATTGTGCGTCTGCGAAACCCCGGGGAGGGGTAAAATGAAACAGGGCAAGCGAGGCGCGCCGCCAATGGCGACCGAATTCGATTCGTTCCGGACATTTTATCCGTACTATCTGAGCGAGCACCGGACGGCCGCCTGCCGGCGCCTGCATTTCGCCGGTAGCTGGCTGGTTGTCCTCACGGTCATCGCAATGTTGATCACGGCGCAATGGTGGCTTGCGATACTGCTACCGATCTGGGGATATGGCTGCGCGTGGATCGGCCATTTCGTCTTCGAGCGCAACCGGCCGGCGACCTTCCGCCATCCGTTCTACAGCCTGCTCGGCGACTGGGTGATGTTCGCCGACATTCTCACGGGACGCCGAAAGCTGTGACATCGTCCTGATATAATCGCGCTTCCTCCGATACGAAAAATAATCCGTCCCGATGGGCGCCGAAAGCTTTTTGCATTATCCATATCTGTTGGTTCCGCTGGCGATCGGCATCGTGCTGATTCTGCTGATCGCCTGGCTGGTTCTCCGCCTCCACGGCGACAGCAGGCGCCGGCTGGAAAAAGTATTGCGGCGGGGCGCGGCGGAGCAATTGCGCAATGTCGTGATTCCCGACGGCATCGGTGGCGAAATTCATCTCGAGCGTCTGCTGCTGACCGGCGCCGGTGCGCTGGTACTCGAATTCCATGATGTCAGCGGGACCATCTTCGCGGGCGACCGGCTCGAAGAGTGGGTTGTCATCAATCGCGACGGGCGCTATACGTTCCGCAACCCGCTCGGCCCGCTGCAGGACCGGGTCACGGCCGTGCGGCTGCTGGCGCCGGAACTGCCTGTCGAAGGCCGCATTGTATTCAGCGATGCCGGCCGCTTCCCCAAGGGCATGCCGGCGCAGGTCAGTCTGCTGCGCGATCTGGCATTGCCGGTCGAATCACCGGACGAGAGCTACCGGGAGGCGTGGGAAAGCTTGACATCGCAGGCGTCGCAGCTAGAGTCGAAGTAAAAATCTTCTGCACGTAAAAGGGGGCGGCATGCGGGGCCGCGGCACATCGGGGACCCTATGGGCGCTGGCGGCGGCCGGTTTGCTCGTTACGCTTTCAACTTCCGCCGGTGCTGTCAGTCCCGATCACCACTGGCGCACGTTGCGCGGCGGCGGCTTCACCATTATCTACAGCGAGGGCGAAGAGACACTCGCCGCCCGGACCCTCGCAATTGCCGAGCAGACCGCAGACAGGATCGACGCACGCTTTCACTGGAGACCGCTCGAACCTGTACGCATCGTGCTGACGGACGATATCGGCCTGTCGAACGGCTTCACGTCCGTATTTCCGCACAATCTCATCGAGATTTACGTCACGCCGCCGTCGGTGCAGGCGGACGGCCTCGTCCGGTACGGCGATTGGCTCCGGATGATCATCACGCACGAATACACGCATATCGTGCAACTGGGCATGGCACACGGTTGGCCGGCCGGCCTGCGCCGCTGGTTTGGCCGCAACCCGCTGCTGTTTCCGGGCGAGTATCAACCGACACTCCTGACCGAGGGGCTGGCGGTGCACGAGGAAAGCGATCCGGCGCTCGACATCGGCCGCAGCGGCGGCCCGCTGTTCGCGATGGAAATGCGGGCCGAA
>DASSOO010000405.1:0-2327 GCA_035700455.1 Gammaproteobacteria bacterium | reverse complement strand
AAACTCTTCTCTTGCCATGACCATTTCTCCTGTGGGGGACCCGAAACCGTACGATAGCGCGTTATTTTGCAGCGCAAAATAAGGACAGTCCCGCGGTCGAAAAAGAAACGACCGCTGGCTACTTCACGTAGACGTAGGTGCCGGGCGCATCCCCCAGCGGCGGATAGTTGCGCTCCGCCGCGCCCATCGCCGGCGGATCGACCAGGCCGCTCGAATGCCGCTCCAGCCAGTCGAGCCATTCCGGCCACCAGGAGCCTTCGCTGCGCGGCGCGTCCGCCTGCCAGGCCTCCGGGTCGATGAACTCCTCGCCCGGCTGCCACGTCGACACCTGGTAGTGCCGGCGCGCATGGCCCGGCTCGCTGACGATGCCGGCATTGTGGCCGCCGCTGGTAAGCAGGAACGTGATCTCGGCGTTGTCGGCGAGCAGCAGGATTTTATAAACCGACTTCCACGGCGCGACATGATCCTTGACGGTACCGACGCAGAAAATCGGTGTGCGGATTTCATTCAGCGTGACCGCGTGACCCTTGACGTGGTAATGGCCTTCGGCGAGCTCGTTCTTGAGATACAGGCGGCGCAGGTACTCGATGTGCATCCGGTACGGCATGCGCGTCGCGTCGGCATTCCACGCCATCAGGTCGTTTGGCTCGAACGGCTTGCCGAGCAGGTAGCGCTCCACCGCACGTCCCCACACGAGATCGTTCGAGCGCAGTAACTGGAACGCGCCTGCCATTTGCGACGCATCCAGATAACCGTGCTTCCACATCAGTGCGTCGAGGTAAGTCAACTGTGCGTCGTTGATGAACAGCAACAGCTCGCCGGCCTCGGTAAAATCGGTTTGCGCGGCGAGCAGTGAAATCGTCTGCAGGCGATCGTCGCCGGCGCGCGCCATATCGGCGGCCGCGATAGACAGTAACGTCCCGCCGACGCAATAGCCAAGCGCGTGCACTTTGCGCTCCGGTACGATCGCGTTGACCGCGTCGAGCGCTGCCATGACGCCCAGCTCCCGATAGTCGTCCATGCTGATTTCGCGATCTTCGGCATCCGGGTTTTTCCACGAGACGGTAAACACGGTAAAGCCGTTGTCGACCAGGTACTTCACCATGGAATTGTGCGGCGACAGGTCGAGGATGTAGTACTTCATGATCCATGCCGGCACGATCAGGATCGGCTCGGCCTGCACTGCGTCGGTCGTCGGACGATACTGGATCAACTCGATCAGGCGGTTGCGGAACACGACTTTTCCGGGGGTCACCGCGACATCGCGCCCTACCTTGAACTTGTCGGCAGCATCCTCGTATTCGCCGGCCGCGCGCATCGTCATGTCCTTGACGAACTGGATGCCGCCGCGCATCAGGTTCATGCCCTGCTCTTCGCGGGTTGTGCGCAGCACGTGTGGGTTCGTCCACGGAAAATTCGACGGCGCGAATATGTCGAGCAGTTGGCGGGTCGCGAAATCGACCAGGTGGGTTTCGCGCTCCGACATCCCACGTACGCCGGTCATTGCCCGCCGCCACCATTCCTGCTGCAGCAGGAATCCCTGCGACAGCACGTTGAACGGCCATTGCCGCCAACCGGGATCGGCGAAGCGCCAGTCGCGCGATTCGGGCTCGATGAGGCGCGGCACGTCTTTGCCGGACGCAGCCTCGAAAGCGTAGGCGCAGAAGCGGTTGACCTTGTTGATGGCGTCTTCCGCGAGTTGCAACTGCTTGCCGGGCGACATGCTCATGTAGATCGCCCAGTCCAGGTACGACAGCAGCAGCCGCGGCAAGGCAAGGCCGCCCGAAAGCGCCGCCAATTGCGCATTGGTCGCGCGGTCGAGAATCGCGGCCCGCTCGTCATTGAACCAGCGCCAGCCGTTGCGAGTCGCGGCGACCGGCGTCTGCGGTGGGCATGCGCGCGGCCCGCGCTGGCGCCGCCGGCCGCGTCGCCAGCGGCGCAGATCGCGAACGTGCGCCTCGTCGGATGCATCTTGAGCCGGTTCCTGTGGCATGGTTCCTCCTTGAATGCGCGCGCTATTTATCGCCGCGTTTGCGTTTGCCGTGAGCCGGCTTGCGGTGCGCCCGCGGCTCGGCCAGGAATGCCTCCTGCACGCGCTGCCAGGACTCGAGGTTCTGGCGCAGCAGCGCCGTCATCGGATTGTTCTCGACAAATTGCTGCACCGACGCCGGCCACTCGCGCTGCCGGCGTACGAAAAAGTTGACGCTCTCGTCGAGGTAGCGCGCCATCATTTCCTGCATCATGCCGCCGTAAAAGCGAACGATGCTTTCGAGCAACTCGTTACTGAGCAAGCGTTCGGTGCCGGTTTCGCGCTCGACGATAATCTG
>DASSOO010000404.1:0-2910 GCA_035700455.1 Gammaproteobacteria bacterium | reverse complement strand
GGCAACATTTCCGCAACCGCCCGCGCCCTCAACATGCACCGCCGCACCCTGCAGCGCAAACTTGCCAAGCGGCCGGTCAGGCGCTGAGGTCAAGGAGCCGCTGGTTGATTCGATCGAGCGAATCAGTCCTGCCTTAAAGCGCGTAAGCGATCCTGATACCGGCCGCCCAGGCATTGTCGACGTGCGTCAACGCGCCCGGGTCGACGATATATTGCACGTCCGGCTGTATCGAGAGCCCGCTTTCAAGCGCAAATTGATAAGTCAGTTCGAACGCGGTTTCGGCATCCGCGGCATCGATATTGACGCGCCGGAAGACGTTGCTCGCGTGCGCGCGCGCAATGCCGAAACCGAGCGCATCGTCCGGCCGGCCGGGGAACAGGCCGGTGACGGTCGTACCGAGACCGATGTAGCTTTCGAGGTCGTTGCGATCGCTGCGCGCGCGTCCGAACTGCGCGAATACGTCGACGGCCGGCAGTGCGCGATCGGCGGTCACGCGCAGCGAGCCGATCGCGTAGACGCCGCCGTTGCGGTCGCGCGCGCGGCCGGCCGGATCGGTGTAGCGGCTGGTCCGATACCAGCCGCCGATCGCGGCCTTGTAGCTTTGCGCATCGCCGCCGGCGATGCCGGCTTCGAAGGCCGCGAACACGCCGTCGCCGGAACGCAGTTCGATGTGGGTGCCGTTCGGGTGGCCCGGCGCGCCCGGTTTGCCGTCGTAGACGCCGCCCATCACGTACGCGCCGCGCTGCGATTGCCAGCGCGTCACCAGGCCGACCGTCGTCTCCGGGAAAATGCTCGGTCCGACCTGCGCGATGGTTGCGTCGGTGCCGAACGAACTGTTGACGAACAACTGCGCCGGTTCGAGGTTGTTGAACAGTACGGCATAGTCCTGCAGGCCGCCGCGCAGCATCACGCCGGAGGCGCCGAAGCTGTGCTGATACCAGGCCTCGTACAGTCTGAACGTGTTGTGCGCTTCGATGTTCGACAGACCCTGAATGTCGCCGGCACGATCGGAAATGGAGCTGCCGAAGGTGCCGAGGAAATCGACATAGAAACTGTCGTTGCCGCTGTCGAATGCGCCGTTGAAGTTGACGATGCCGGGCGCACCGCCGCCGCGCTCGACGCCGCCCGTCACATCGCGAAAGAAGTCCTGCGTGTAGTCCGCGCCGAATTGCGGTTCATCCGCGTAACACGGCGCGATGCCGCCGGCCAGGCACAACGTAATACATCCCACGGCTGCCAGGGATCGCAGCATTTCGAATCTCCCGTTTGTTGGTTTGGCGTATTGAAATCGTTTGGCTTCCGGCCGCTACTCAGTAACCACCTTTCTTGCCGACGCCGACGTAGACGAAATCCCAGCTGACAGTAAACGGCTGCCACCATTTGACGACGCCGGTTTCGCGGTCGGTGTGGCGATAGAAGCCGGCGTAGGGCGGCGGCAGGATGCGATAGCTCAGGTGATATTTCCCCGGTCCGTCGAGTTTGACGTTGGCACCGTAGTGGGGGCCGTCGTTCGCGACCATCGGCATGAATGTGCCGAATGCGTTCCAGTCGCTGCCGTGCTTCGTAATGTGATAGCTGATCGTAAGATACGGCATCCACGCGCCCGGCTCGAAACCCTGCGGATTGTTCTTGTCGGCGTGAATGTCGGCTTCGAGGTGTACGTCGGTGGCGGCCGCGTTCATGCCGGGCAGCTTCGGTGCCATGTGTACCGGTTGCAGGTACACCGCGGAAATGATGAGCCCGTTTTCCTGGATCGGCTCGCCGCCGATGCGGTGTTCGACAGCGAATACGGGCAGCGCCAGCGACAGGCCGAGCAGGGCGCACAACAACGAAACGGCATTCCTGGTCATCGTTTTCTCCTGTTAATGATAAGCATTTACAACTAAACGGAAAATTTTTCTAGACGCCGAAAATCGCCGGCCACCACGCCAGCCCGATCAGCAGGCTGCCGGCGACGCACGGCGCGAGTGCTGCCCAGCGGTGGGCGCCGGCGAGGCCCTGGCCGCCGGCAAGGCGGTGCCCGAGGCCGATGCTCCAGGCGAAACTGCCGGCAAACAACAGTACCTTGATCGAGGTCACCGCTGTCGCGCCCAGGCCCGCCAATTCGAGCGACTGAAACAGTTCGCCGCCGAGGCCGATCACCAGCGACACCATCGCGACGGGCATGTACTGGTACGCAAGTTCGACGAACCGTTGCCCCCGGGTGCCGTCAGCGCCCAGCCGGCCGGCAATGGCCGCCGAGATCGAGGTGCAGATGGCCAGTACCGCGGTCAGCGCCGCGGCGCAGCCGAGCATGAAGCCGACGATCATGAAGAAGTCGAGCCAGGTGAAAACCTCGCGCGCCTCCGGGTGCACCGACATCAGCCACCACGGTCCGGGCGTACCGATCCAGTACCAGCCGTGGTTGATCGCCCACACGCCGAAGGTTTGCCTGAGCGCCTGGTATTGAGGCAGTACCAGCCACAAAAACCCGCCGAGCGACACACCGGTGGCGAGGAACAAAAACCAGATTTCCGCCGCGTTCGGGTTGTGCCGGCGGATGCGTGCGACCTCGTCGCCGGGACGGCGGAAAACCATCTTGAGGCCGCCGCGCGCCTGTGGATGCACGCAGCGAAAACACTGAATGCAATGGCGCGACTCTTCCTTGCGGTTGATGTCGATCATCGTCGGGCAGACGCCCTTCTCGGTGTAGGCATCGCCGCCGGCGCGCTTGCGCTTCGGCCAGAACTGTACCGCACCGATGCGCGAAAACACGCCGAGCATCAGGCCGATCGGGCACATGTGCCGGCACCAGGCGCGCTTGTTGCGACCCTGTCCGTACATCAGGCCAAGAACGATCGCGGCGACGAAAGTCAGGCCGAAGACCTCGGCGATCGCCAGCGGATAATCGCGCACCCCCACGGTCTGGCC
>DASSOO010000403.1:0-5544 GCA_035700455.1 Gammaproteobacteria bacterium | reverse complement strand
CTTCTGAATGGCCTTCATCTGCTCATTCAGGTAATACTCGCGCTGGCTCTTCTCCATCTGCTGCTTGACGCGGCCGCGAATGCGCTTTTCGATCTGCAACAGATCGATTTCGCTCTCGATAACCGCCATCACATGCTCGAGGCGCGCACGCACGTCTTCGAGTTCGAGCACACGCTGCTTGTCTTCGAGCCTGAGCGCCATGTGCGCCATGATCGTATCGGCGAGCCGCCCCGGCGCATCGATGCCGGCAAGCGAAGTCAGGATCTCGGGCGGCACCTTCTTGTTCAACTTGACGTACTGGTCGAACAGCGACAGCGCCGAGCGCATAAGGACTTCGACCTCGCGGTCGTCGATTTCATGGTCGGGCTCAAGCGGGCTGATTACCGCGGTCAGGAACGGGTCCGCACGCAACTGCGCGATGCGCGCGCGGTTGGTACCCTCGACCAGCACCTTGACGGTACCGTCCGGCAGGCGCACGAGCTGCAGCACCGTCGCGATGGTGCCGACTTCATGAATATCATTCGCTTCGGGCTCGTCGACTTCCGGGCTTTTCTGCGCGACGAGCAGAATCTGCTTGTCGTTCTGCATCGCGTTTTCAAGTGCCGCAATCGACTTCTCGCGGCCGACGAACAGCGGCTGAACCATGTGTGGATAAACAACAACGTCGCGCAGCGGCAGTACCGGCACCTGCACGACAGGCTGGTCCTCAATCGACTGGGATTTCTTGCGGGTGGATTCGGTCAACTAATAATCCTCGTCAGAATATGGCGGCGCCGTCCAGTGGCGGATTGCAATTGAACAGCGATAGATGGACGCGCCGGAGTGGCGTCGGCTTAATCATCCGAGGCGGCAAGCGGCGGTGGCGTCTGTGCGGTCGAATAGACGATGTACGGCTGACTGTCGCCACTGACGACGCCTTCGTCGATTACAATCTTGGCGACGTTCTCCATCGACGGGAGCTCGTACATGGTGTTCAGCAGCACCTGCTCGAGTATCGTGCGCAGTCCGCGCGCGCCGGTTTTGCGGTCCATGGCTTTGCGGGCTGCAGCGCGCAGCGCATCCTCGCGGAACTCGAGTTCGCAGTTTTCCATCTCGAACAGCCGGCGGTATTGCTTGGTGACCGCGTTGCGCGGCTCGACCAGGATGCGCACCAGCGCGTCCTCGTCGAGCTCGTCGAGCGCCGCGACCACCGGCAGGCGGCCGACGAACTCCGGAATGAGGCCGAAACGGATCAGGTCTTCCGGCTCGACGCCGCGCAGTACGTCGCCGACGTTACCGGTTTCGTTCTTGCCCTTGACCTCGGCAACAAAGCCAATGCCGCTGGTCTCAGAGCGGTTGCGGATGATCTTGTCGAGGCCGGCGAATGCACCGCCGCAGATAAACAGGATATTGCGCGTGTCGACCTGCAGGAATTCCTGCTGCGGGTGCTTGCGGCCGCCCTGCGGCGGCACCGAGGCAATCGTGCCCTCGATCAGCTTGAGCAGCGCCTGCTGCACGCCTTCGCCGGAGACGTCGCGCGTAATCGACGGATTGTCGGACTTGCGCGAAATCTTGTCGATCTCGTCCAGGTAAACGATGCCGGTCTGCGCCTTTTCGACATCGTAGTCGCATTTCTGCAGCAGCTTCTGAATGATATTCTCGACATCTTCGCCGACATAGCCGGCCTCGGTCAGCGTCGTCGCATCGGCGATCGTAAACGGCACGTTCAGCAGGCGCGCAAGCGTCTCGGCCAACAACGTCTTGCCGGAACCGGTCGGACCGATCAGCAGGATGTTGCTCTTGGCAAGTTCGACATCGTCCTTGCCGCCACGGACTTCGAGCCGCTTATAGTGGTTGTAAACTGCAACCGACAGGACCTTCTTGGCGTGCTCCTGGCCAATGACGTACTCGTCGAGAACCTCCTTGATCTCCTTCGGCCGCGGCAGCTTGGAACGCGCCGTCTCGGCCTGTTCGGCCATTTCTTCGCGGATGATGTCATTACATAATTCCACGCACTCGTCGCAGACGAACACGGAAGGCCCCGCAATCAGCTTGCGCACCTCGTGCTGGCTCTTGCCGCAAAACGAGCAGTACAAGAGCTTGCCTTCCTCGCCACCCTTGCCGTGCATGTCGTCTTTCATCCAGATCTACCTCAACGTAAAAACAGCGACGGCGTCATGTATAGCACGTAGCGGCGGCGATGCAAAACCAGCTTTGGGGGTTTTACCCTAGCCGCCGGGCCTTTAATCGTCTTTTTCGGGCCTCCCGTCGCCGGGGCGCTATTTGGCCACCGCCGTCCGGTCGCTGATGACCGAGTCAATCAAGCCGTACTCAGCGGCCTCCTCGGGGCTCATAAAGCGGTCGCGCTCGGTATCGATGCGTACTTTCTCGATATCCTGGCCGGAGTGCTTGGCAATAATTTTATTGATCGCCTCGCGCACTCTGAGCATCTCGCGCGCGTGAATTTCGACATCGCTCTGCTGGCCCTGGAAGCCGCCCGACGGCTGGTGAATCATGATGCTTGAATTCGGCAGGGCGTAGCGCTTGCCGGGTGCGCCGGCAGTCAACAACACTGCGCCCATGCTCGCAGCAAAGCCCGTGCAGAGCGTGCTGACCGGGGGTTTGATGAATTGCATCGTGTCGTAAATGGCCATGCCGGCGGTCACCGAGCCACCCGGCGAGTTGATGTAAACCTGAATGTCCTTGTCGGGATTCTCGGACTCGAGAAACAACAATTGGGCAACGATCAGATTCGCCATGTGATCCTCGATCGGCCCAACCACGAAGATCAGCCGCTCCTTGAGCAGCCGCGAATAAATGTCGTATGCACGCTCGCCGCGGGCGGTCTGCTCGACCACCATCGGCACCAGATTCAGCGAATGCGGTATGTGGCGCCCGCTCATGATTTCACCTCCGCCGGCGCCGCGTCCGCGGCCTTCCGTTCCAGTCCCATCACCGCCGCGAAGCTCGACGGCTCGTCAATGATCTCCGCCCTCTCCAGCAGCCAGTCGGCGAGCTGGTCCTCGATCACCAGGTTCTCGACCTGGCGCATCGCATCCGCATTGGCGCGATAGGCACGGATCACCTGTTCGGGCTTGTCGTAATCCTGCGTCAGGGCCTCGAGCTTTTTCTGCACCCGGTCAGGGTCGGCCTTCATGCCTTCGCGCTTGATCAACTCGCCCATCAGCAAGCCGAGCGCGACGCGCTTTTTGGCACGATCTTCGAACATCTCGCGCGGCAGCTCCGGCGCGTTCGTCGTGTCCTTGATGCCCATGCGACCGAGGGTGTCCTCGCGCAAACGGGCGATTTCGTCTTCAACCAGAGCGCCGGGCAGCGTCAGCGGATTAGCCTCCATCAGCCGGTCGAACAACTGCTCCTTCAGGCGCGCGCGCACCTGTTCGTCAAGTTCGCGGCGCATGTTCTGTTCGACCTCGGCGCGCAGAGCCGCGATGTCTCCGTCGCCGATGCCGAAACCCTTGGCGAATTCGGCGTCGATTTCCGGCACGCGGCGCTCGGCGACGCTGTGCGCATTGACATGAAACGTCGCCGTCTTGCCCGCAAGGTTTTCGGCCTGGTAATCGGCCGGAAACGTCACTTCGATATCGCGCTCCTCACCGGCCGCGATCCCCTCCAAGCCGGCTTCGAAGCCGGGAATCATGCGGCCGCCGCCGATCTCAATCGGCACATCGTGACCATGGCCGCCCGGGAAAGGCTCGCCGTCGATGCTGCCGTGAAAATCGATCGTCACCTGGTCGCCGCTCGCCGCCGATCGTTCGACCGGCTCCCAGGTGGCGCGCTGGTGGCGCAGGTTGTCGAGCATGCCGTCGACATCGGCGGGTTCGATTTCGACCTGCGGACGACGCACCTTGAGGCCGTCGGTTACATCGATCTTTATGTCAGGAAAGACCTCGAATACCGCCGTGTATTCAAGCCCCGCGCCCGGCTCGGCCTTGACCGTGTCGATACGCGGTCCACCCGCCGGCGTCAGCTTGTGCTCGGAAATTGCGTCGTTCCAGCTCGACTGCAACAGTTCGCGCACCACATCCTGGCGCACTTCGTCGCCATAACGCTGGCGCACCACCTTCATCGGCACTTTGCCCGGGCGGAAGCCCTTGAGCTTGGCGCGCTGGCTCAGGGAGCGCAGGCGTTCATCCACCTCGCGCTCAACCCGGTCGGCGGGCACCTGCACCGTCATGCGCCTCTCCAGGCCGCCGGTCGATTCGACTGAAACCTCCATGCGGGATAACCTCGTTCTATCTTGGGGGTGATCGAAAATGAATCAAGCTGGTGCGAAAGGAGAGACTCGAACTCTCACGGGGGAGCGCCCCACTGGCACCTAAAACCAGCGCGTCTACCAGTTCCGCCACTTTCGCGCACAATACCGCGCCGGCGCGCCGGCCTTGCGCACCATTATACAGGGGAGACGCGCGCTGCGCCCCGCCGCAGCGGCGTCAGGCGCTGGGAACCGCTGCGCTGCGCGCCGCACGCCGGCGCAGGCGCAACGAGCGCAGTCCATCCGGCAAACGTGCGAGCCCCGAGAGTACATACAGCGTCTTGAAGAAGCGCAGGCGGCGCTCGACGCTGCGATTTCCGAACACGTCGCCGGCGAGCATCGACGTCACCGCTTGCTCGACGCGCAGAATGTTGCGCGGCGCCATGAACAGCGCCTGCATCGCCGGCGCGGTGAAGCGATAGATGAACCACGAGAAGTTGCGCAGGCCGCGCCGTGTCCGGCGCTCGTAGTCGCGTTGCAGCGCCGCCTCGCGGGACGGGTCCCGCAGTACCGCGTCGACGATCGCCACCGCCCGCCGTGCGCTCGACATCGCGAGGTAGACGCCGGACGAAAATACCGGGTCGAGGAACGCGAACGCGTCGCCGACCATGATCCAGCCCTTGCCCGCGATGCGGTCGCAGGTATAGGAATAATTTCCCGATACCCGTACTTCGCAGACACGGGTCGCGTTTTCCATCCGCTTCCATACCTGCGGCGCGTTCTTCAGCGTCGCGAGCAGGAATTCTTCAGTCGCGCCGCGGCGCTGGCGCAGGTAATCCGGCCAGCACACGCAGCCGATGCTGGTGACGCCGTCGCGCAGCGGAATCACCCAGATCCAGCCATGCGGCATCCAGTAAATGCTGATGTTGCCGGCGTTTTCGCCGCTCCAGCGCTCGACGCCGGTGAAGTGCGCGTAAATCGCCGCGCTCTGATGCTTCGGGTTGCGTTGCTTGAGCTTGAACTGGTTGCCGAGCAGCGTGTCGCGACCGGTCGCGTCGACGACATAGCGCGCACGCACCTGCCAGTGCTCGCCGTCCTCGCCGACGGCCTCCGCAGTCGCGCGGCCATCTTCGTCACCCCAGGCGACGCTTTTGATTTCGACGCCTTCACGCGCATCGACACCGTTGGCCATCGCATGCTTGAAGAGTAACTGGTCGAATTCCTCGCGCTTGACCTCGAACGCGTGCGGAAAATGGCAGTCGAGCGCGCGGCGAAAGCGATAGGTTCTGTACGGGCCGCCGCCGGAATCGGCAAAGTCCGCGCCGTGTTTGGGGACCCCGATTGCGGCCACC
>DASSOO010000402.1:0-7001 GCA_035700455.1 Gammaproteobacteria bacterium | reverse complement strand
GCCGCTACCACGCGCAGCGGGTACATCGCCGTCGACAGTACGCTGCGAATATTCTCGACGTTGTGGTAGCGGTGATCCAGCGTCATCAGGACGATGGACGCGGCGATGAAGAACAGGATTTTGACGCCCGCCGCCGGCTTGTAGGCGAACAGACTGTAGGGGCGATGGCGTCTTAAGTCAGGCAATTTACAAGCGCCGCAATTCCTGTCCCCGCACCTGTACTTCCGGAAGCAGGTGCGGAGTGTCGATCAACCGACTTCGCGCCATCCTTCTCCCGGGAGAAGGTGCGGGAAGATTTTTTATTCGACGGCGAAAATCGCCGGACCGTGTTCGTCGATCAATTCGAGCACCCGGCCGCCGCCGCGCGCCACGCAGGTCAGCGGATCGTCGGCGACCACGACCGGCAGCCCCGTTTCTTCCATGATCAGCCGGTCCATGTCGTGCAGCAGCGCACCGCCGCCGGTCAGCACGATGCCGCGTTCGGCGACGTCGGCACCGAGTTCCGGCGGTGTCTGTTCGAGCGCGGTCTTGACCGCGCCGACGATGCCGGACAGCGGCTCCTGCAGCGCTTCGAGGATTTCGTTGCTGTTGAGCACGAAGCTGCGCGGCACGCCTTCGGAAAGGTTGCGGCCCTTTACTTCGAGTTCCTTGACTTCCTTGCCGGGGTAGGCCGAACCGATTTCGTGCTTGATGCGTTCGGCGGTCGCTTCGCCGATCAGCGTGCCGTAGTTGCGGCGCACGTAATTAATGATGGCCTCGTCGAAGCGGTCGCCGCCGATACGTACCGAGGCGGCGTAGACGATGCCGTTCAGGGAAATAATGGCGACTTCGGCGGTGCCGCCGCCGACGTCGAGCACCATCGAACCGCGCGCTTCGTTGACCGGCATGCCGGCGCCAATCGCCGCGGCCATCGGTTCTTCGATGAGATAAACCTTGCGCGCGCCGGCGCCGGTCGCGGATTCCTTGATCGCGCGGCGCTCCACCTGCGTCGAGCCATACGGTACGCACACCAGCACGCGCGGGCTTGGCCGGAAATAGCGGCTGCTGTGCGCCTTTTTGATGAAATACTTGAGCATCTGCTCGGTGACGGTGAAGTCGGCAATTACGCCGTCCTTCAGCGGCCGCATGGCAATGATGTTGCCGGGGGTGCGGCCGAGCATCGCCTTGGCTTCGGCGCCGACCGCCTCGATCGTGCGTCCGCCCCGGCCAGGCTCCTCGCGAATCGCGACAACCGACGGCTCGTCGAGAATGATGCCGCGGCCGCGCACATAAATCAGCGTATTGGCCGTGCCCAGGTCAATGGAAAGATCGTTGGAGAAAAAGCCCCGAAAGCTGTTCAGCATGTGTCATCGCCGCTTGCTGCAGGCTGCCGCGATCCGCTGCGGCCGGCCTGCCGTTAAACATGCAGCCTGCATTTTTCGATCACTAAGCGATTGAAAAACGGGCAAAAACTGACAACATCCTGTTCAGTTTGCGCAATCGGAACAGCGCCTCGAATGGCTGCTTCGACCTTCACCCGGACCCCCGAGGTTTGCGCGCGGTACTGTAGCAACGGCGCGGCTTGGCGGCAAGCAAGCAGAGGCCGAAAGGCGCACCAGCGCGCTGTTTTTCCAGCCCAACGTGTGCTTGTCGACCTGCCGAAGTTCGAAACGAGCGGCAAGTTTGCCGGGCATAGTGGCTCTAGCTGCGCTTTGACGCTCCCCGGCGGCGTTCCGCGACCGCGAGTCCCAGCAAGCAGATTGCGAGCGCACCGAAGCCGCCGCCGCCACCCCCTTTGCCGGAGGATGGGGTCGTATCAGCCGGCGTCGTATCGGCGGGCGCCGGTTGTACCGTAATCGTCAACGGCACAGCACTGAGCGGATGTTTCGGATCGTCGCCGGTAATGCACAGCGGAGCGATATATCTGCCGGTCGCAATGTTGTCGGCATTGAAGTTGATGCCGAGGATGTGGCTCGTATTCGGCGCGACGGTCCCGCTCGTGCTGCCGAAACTGAGGCCGCTCATTTGTGCGCCCGAGCAGTCGAGCGTGCCGGTGAGCGTGTACGCCAGCGAATCGTCGAGCGTCTGCCAGTCGGTGCCGTAGCCAAAGGTGTTGCCGGAGTCGATCAACAGCGCCGATTTGGCGCCGTCGGCCGACGAACCTTCAAACCAATACCACGCGGGACCATGCGGATCGTCGATCTGAGCGTTGAACGCCGGCGAGACGATAAGCCAGTATGTGCCGGGCTTGAGTACGACCGCCGGCCGGCCCGCAGCCGCGAGATCCAGCGTGACTGCGCCGTTGGTGGTGTCGACACCGCTCGCGGTGGGCGCCGTGCTGAAATGCCAGACGTAGTCGTTGAGGCCGTCATCCGGACTGCCGGCCGGCTGGCCGTTCGCGTCGGCATAGATGTACCAGTCGATGGCGGTGGCGTCCGTGGCGAGATCGACGAGCGCGGTATCCGTCTGCGCGAAGCCGTCGGCAACGATGCGCGTGAGCGTACCGGTGCCGGGCATCACGAACTTGTCGGCGCTGTAGACGCCGTGGCCGTCGGGCGTGAAGAACGATGACGGCAGTCCCGTGTTGGTATTGGCGTTCGGCTGTGTCCACAGGTCGACCGAACCCGAGTCGCCTTGCAATGCCAGCGCCCAGTTGAGGGCGCCGGGGCCGCTGTTTTCGATGTTGAGGCTCACGGATGCCCGATCGTTTTGCGTGACGCTCATATTGAGTTGCGACGGCGCGAGCTTCATCACCGGTCGGGCCGGCTCCGGCTGGATGGCGATGGGCAGATGCATCGCGGCAATCGGCTGCCCGCCGTCACCGGCGTCTGCACTCTGAATGACGACTTGGCCGAACGTCCACTGTCCCGTCGGCAAGCCGCTGACATCCGCCGTTACTGTCAGCGCCTGCGTCGCGCCGGGCGCGAGCGTGAAGTTCGCAGGCGAGACGCTCAGTTTGAGGCCGCTGTCCGCCGCCGACGCGCTGACGGTATAGGTCGCGCTGGCGGACGCGAGCGCGCTGGTCAGCGTGCGCGTCCATTGGCAGGTGATGACGCAGTTGTCGTTCGCGAGCCCGGCCAGGTTGAGCTTGGTGAGATCGCCCCCGTCGGCCGGATCCGCAGCTTCGAAGTTGCTGCCCGATTCGTCGAGAACAATCCCGGTACGGTTTGCCAGGCTGACGTCGATGCGGCCGGCACCGCGCACCAGCGGCGACGGCACGCTCGTGCCGGCAATGCAGTTGTCGGCGGAGTCGAGGCTCGCGCACTGGTCGGTGAGACCGCTCGTGACCGCCGTCAGCATCAGCGCCGACTGGATTTCCGCCGGTGTCCACTGCGGGTGCAGTTGCCGAAGCAGGGCCGCGGCGCCGGCATCGTGCGGCGAGGCCATCGATGTGCCGTCGTAGAAATCGAACGTCTCCGGCTGATTCGCGCCGCCGCTGACGCCGTCGGTGTAGGCCGGGTTCGAGACCGCCGCCAGCACACCCACGCCGGGCGCAGCCAGGTTTGGTTTTAGCAGGCTGTCGTACGGCTTCGCCGCTGGTCCGCGCGAGCTGAAATTCGCCACCTCATCGGCGGCGGTTGCGTCAGTCCCGGGTGTCGCCCCCGACAGCGCCGCCTGCGCTGTGCCGGTACCTGTACTGGCGTTAAGCCAGGCGCGCAAGGTGTCGCCGTCGGCCAGGCCGATCAACGTTGCCGGCAGTTCGTAAGCGACCGCCGGCATGTCCTGCGAACTGGCGGCAGTGGTGGCGATGACCACCGCGGCGGCGCCACCTTGTTTGGCGTTGTCGACCTTGTCGACGAGCGCAATGTCGCCGCGATCGCAGACGACGATGGTGCCGCTCGGGAAAGTGCCGGGGGCGAACGGGTAGAGGCATTCGGCCGCCGCTTGCGCGGCGGAGTAATCGGCCGGATCGACGTAGTTTTCGCCCGACAGCGGATAGATGTCGCTGATCGAGAAGCTGCCGGGATACGGCGAGTAGACGTAATTGCCGTCGCCGGCATATATGATCGGCGCCGGCCCGAACGCGCCGGTGATACCGGCACCGGCCATCGATGCCGCCGGCAGTGTCGTGCTGTCGCCGCCGCTGAAGGTTTCGAGACTGTTCGGGCTGAAGCTGCCGTCGTGCGTCGTCGCCGCTGTGCTCGCGACCCACGGCCCGACGTGCTCGACCGCATAGAGTTGGCTCGGATCGTTTAATACCGCATTGCCGGGTCCGCCGTTGCCTGCGGATGCCGAAACGTAAATGCCGGCCTCGACCGCGCTCAGGAACGCCTGCGAAACCGGGTCCGAATACGGGTTGTCGCCGCCGCCGATCGAGTAATTGATGACCATGCCCTTGAAGCCGGGTTTGGCCGACAGCAGCCCCTGGTCCTTGATCGCCTGGTCGACAGCCGCGACGACAGCGTCGCTGGAGCAGAGATCGGTCGGATTGCAAACGTCGTAGGCGATGATGTTCGCGTGCGGCGCGACGCCGGACAGCGGCATCGTAACGCCGTTGATATCCGCTGTCGTCGGATCGCCGGCGGCAATGCTCGCGGTGTGCGAGCCATGGCCTTCGGAATCTTCCGGCGAATTCGGATCGTTCGTACCGTTGGTATAGGTGTAGGCACCGATCAGTTTGTCGTTGCACTGGAAGAAGGCCGGTTTTTTCGACCATTGATCCGTGTTTGCCGGATCGCAGACGCCGAGGTAGACGCCGCTGCCGAGCGGATTCTGAATCGTGTAGCCGTCGGCGCCGGTCGCGGCGAACGACGAGTTGCCGGAATTGATGCCGGTGTCGATATCCGCGACGACAACGCCTTCTCCCTCGGTGTCGATACCGGCACCCGTATCGAACGTGGGCAGGGACCAGATGTCCGGCGCCTTGATCCAGGCGCGGCTGGCCGCCGTGTCGCTTGCCGTAGCCGGCACCGTCGTCGCCGGCCGGTAGTAGCGCACCGGCTCTACCGAGGCGACTTCGGGCAGACCTGATAGCTTTTTGGCCTCCGCCTTAGTCAAATTGACCGACAGGCCGTTCAGCGCGTAGCGATATTCGAAATGCGGCGTCAGTCGATGGCGCAACAGCGTCTGCGCATGGTCGAGGAATTCCGCATGGCGCGACTTGAGATAGCGTGCATAAGACAGTGCCCGCGGCGCGCGTGCTTCGAGTATCCGGGCGCCGGTGACGTGCGGGCTGGTCGCTTTCAGCCCGGCGATTCCGCCGGTGTAGAGCGGCACGGCGGCATCCTTGAAGCGCACGATGTAGCGTGTGGCCAATCCCGTTTCCGGGGCGTTCGCGGCGCGATCGATCCTGTATGCTGAGAACAGACGCGCAGCGCGCATGGAAGACGGTGTGGAGCCTGTCTGGGCCAGGCCTGTGGCGACAAGAGACAGAACACCGAGACTGGCAGCCAACGGTTGTAGACGAAAACCCACGCTATTCCCCCCATTTGTTGGCATGTCCGAGTCGCCGGTTGCTGACGAGCCCGGGCCCGGACGGTTCCCCTTTGCCGGGCGCCTACGCTATAGCATAGCAGCGACCAGCACCGCAATCGGCCGGGCTTTTGCGCGGCAGATGCACCGGAATGGTTACCGATGCATCTCCTCATGCTGCCGAAACCCGCAGACCCAAGCCAATATGCTCAGGCCGAGCAATCCCAATGCGCCACCGCCGGATGTGCTATGGATTGCAGCGGGCGGGTTCGCGTTGTTGCCGGGGGCAGGCGAGGAATTGTCGCCCGGGCTGGCAGGCGGCGGAGCGTTGCTGCCGGAGGAACCGCCATCGCCGTCGCCGCTTCCGGCGTTGTCGTCGTCTTCATTTGGCGCGGCAGTCACGCTGGCGCTTAGCGGAATCCTCACCAGCGGCTGATCGGGATCGTTGCCGGCCACGCACAGAAGTCCGGAATATGTGCCGGCGCCCGCTTCCGCGGCATCGAAAGTGACCGGAACATCGACCGACGTGGCGCCCGGCAGCATGCCGGTTGGCTCACCGATTGCAATACCGCCGAATGTGCCGCCGGCGCAGCCCAGCGTACCGGTAAGTGTGAATGCCAGGGTGTCGGGGAAACTGGCGTTTGCACTCTGCCAGCCGCTGCCGTCCGTGGTCATCGCGGAAGGTGTTTCCGCGTCGCTCCATAGCCACCACCACACCGGCGCATTCGCATTGTACGATCCGTGAAACAGCGGCGCCACGATCAGCCAGTAATTGCCCGCCTCCAGCTTGATGGGCGGCAAGCCGGCAGCGGACAGATCGAGTCGGATGTCATTGCGCACGACACCGGCTTCGCCGAAGCGATCGTCCGCGGCCACGCCGGCTGCGCCGCGTGCGGCGCTGTAATGCCAGAGGTAATCGTTCAGTCCGTCGTGCGGGGCACCGGCCGGCACGCCGTTGTTGTCGGCATAGATATACCACTCGAACGAGACGGCGGTTGCATTCAACAGCGCCGGATTGAACGTGGTTAAATAGGTCGCGTAACCATTCGCCACGATGCCGGTGATCGTCGCGGTACTCGGCAGCTCGAATTGAGCAGCGCTGTAGTACCACTCGCCGATGTCCGGGTAAAGCGATGACGCTGCGCCATTATTCGCGGTGCCGTGATCGGCGCGTGTCCACAGCGTGATGGGCGGTGATTGTCCGCCGGAGACGACGGACCAGTACAGGTCAGCGGCGCCGGTGTTGCCAATATGAAGGATTTTCGACAACGAGTCGTTTTGCGCGATGTCGATGTCAAGATTCGCCGGCGAGACTGTCATCGTCGTCGGCGGAATTTGCGGTTCGATGGCGACCGGGAGGTGCATCGCCGGAATCGGCTTGCCGTCGTCGCCGCTGTCGCTGGTGATAAGGTCGATTCGTGCGTATTCCCATTTCCCGGATTGCAGTCCACTGGCGTTGGCTGTAAACGTCACCGTTTGGGTCGCGCCCGGCGCCAATGTCAACGACGCCGGCGATACCGTAATGTCCAGACCGTCGGGGGCACCGGAAACCGTGATTGTGTAGGTGGCCGTTGAGGCACTCAATGCACTGGTGAACGTCCGCGTCCACC
>DASSOO010000401.1:0-6264 GCA_035700455.1 Gammaproteobacteria bacterium | reverse complement strand
GGTAGTACCGGGCATCTTGTAAATCACGCCGCTCTTCATCACGAATTCGACCTGCTTCATCAGGCTGATGTTCTTCAGCGGATTACCTGGCACGGCCACGATGTCGGCGTATTTACCGGCCGTGATGCTGCCGAGGTCCTTGTCGTGCTTGAGCAGTTCCGCCGCGTGCATCGTTGCCGCCTGGATCGTGAACATCGGCGGCATGCCCGCCTGCACCATGTAGACGAACTCCTGCGCGTTATTGCCGTGCGGATACACACCCGCGTCGGTGCCGAACGCGATCTTGATGCCGGCCTTGTACGCCTTGCCGGCAGTGGCCATGATTACGGGCCCTACTTCTTCGGCCTTGCGCGCCACCTGCGGCGGATACCAGCCTTCCTTCGCCTTCTCCATCACGAACTGACCCGCGATGATCGTCGGCACGTACCAGGTACCGTGCTGCTTCATCAGCTTGATATCTTCGTCGTTCATGAACGTGCCGTGCTCGATCGAATCGACGCCGCCCAGGACTGCGCGCCGGATTGCCTCGGCGCCGTGTGCGTGCGCGGCAACGGTAAAGCCGTAATCGTGTGCCGCCGCGACCACCGCCTTGATTTCCGCGAGCGTCATCTGCGGATTCTCGGAGCTCGAGCTTTCGTCGAGCACGCCGCCCGACGGCATGATCTTGATAAGGTCGGCGCCGTCCTTGTAGTGCTGCCGCACTGCGATCCATGCGTCGCTCGGGCTGTCGATGATGCCGTCTCGCGGTCCGGCATTGCCCTGCAGGTCCATGCGATAGCCGTCGGTGTGGTCGGCATGGCCGCCGAGCGTGCCGATAAATTCGCCCGCGGTGAAAATACGCGGCCCCTCGATCAGGCCCGAATTGATCGCGTTACGCAGCGCGATCGACTCGTTGTGCAGGTCGCCGAGATTGCGCACGGTGGTAAAGCCCGCCATCAGCGTGCGCTTTGCATACACCGTCCCGCGGATCGCGTAGTCGGCGGGATTCAGCCGAAACTGATCAGTGTAGGTCGTGCGGCTGAACTGCATCGTCAGATGCGTATGGCTGTCGATCAGGCCCGGCATGCAGGTCGCACCCTTGAGGTCGATCGCCTGCGCACCCGGTATCTTGACGTCACCCGGCTTCACCGCTTTGATGCGGTCGCCGTCAATGACGATTGTGCGTTCGCCAAGCAGCTTGCCATGGATCGTGTCAATCAAATGCGGGCAGTGTACGGCAATGCTTTGCCCGGCGGCAAAAGCCGGTAGCGCGAACAAGCCCGCCAGGATCATTACGGCCAGTTGCGTCAGACGCGTCATAGCGGATACCTCACTTGTCGAAGGAAAGGCGTCGTCGTACTTTGCCACGGCACGAGCAAAAGAGAAAACGTCACCGCTGGCACGCCGGACAGTAATAAGTCGCCCGCTGCCCCGAGACGACGCGCCGGATCGGCGCGCCGCAGCGCGGGCACGGCTCGCCGGCCTTGTCGTAGACTTGCAGCTCGATACGGAAATAGCCGGGGCTGCCGTCGTCGCGCGTGAAGTCGCGCAGCGTCGTACCGCCGGCGGCAATCGCGGCCGTCAACACGTGCTTGACGGCAGCCGCGAGCAGGTCGTAGCGCGGACGCGCGATCCTGCCAGCCGCGCGCAGCGGATGGACCTGCGCCGCGAACAATGCTTCGTTGGCATAGATGTTGCCGACGCCGGCGACAATGCGACTGTTCATCAGCAGCGACTTGATTGCCACGCGCCGACCGCGCGAAACGGCAAATAAACAGGCGCCGTCGAATTCGTCCGTCAGCGGCTCCGGCCCAAGATTCTTTAACAGCGGATGCGATGCCGGATCGCCGCGCGTGAACAGTATCGTGCCGAAGCGGCGCGGGTCGCGCAGCCTGAGAAAGCGGCCGTTGTCGAGCACGATGTCGACGTGATCGTGGGAACCCGGCGGCGTGGCCGCATCCAGTACGCGCAGGCTGCCGGACATGCCGAGATGCACGATCAGCGTGCCTGGCTGTGTTGCGATCAACAGATACTTGCCGCGCCGCCCGACGCTGTCGATGCGGGTGCCGGCGAGCGTTTGCTCCAGCCCGCGCGGCACCGGCCAGCGCAAGCGCCGATCGCGCACGACAACGCGGCGAATGACGCGGCCTTGCAGGTGCCGCGCAATGCCGCGGCGCGCGGTTTCGACTTCGGGCAGTTCGGGCATCGCGCTATGGTAGCCGATTCGGAATGCGATAAGCGTTTCGATGCGAGCCGGAATCGGCTGCAAGAGACCGTTGTTGGCATCGCGCTCGCTAATGCAGCGCCTGTATTTATTTTTTGGAGCTGGTCGACTTCTCGTTCGACGAGGTCTTGGATGGCTTCTCGGCCGGTTTGAACTTCAGCAGGTCGTCGCGGTCGTTGGCGGGGAGTTGGTATTCGACGCCGATGTCGGGGCGCACGAGCGCGAGCACCGAGTCGTTTTTTTCGATTTCGAACTTGAGCGGCTTGTCGCGCCCGGCGATGGCGACGGTGACAGTGCCGGCAACCGGCGCGTCGCCGGCAGCCTTGACGTTATAGGCATCGGCGTTGTTCCAGGCATCGACAAGCTTCTGAATCTGGTCGGAAGTGATCTTGTTGTTCGCCGGTGTGAGCTGCCAGTCGCCTTTTGAATTCTGCGCGAGCTTGATGCCGGGCAGATCGAGCGCGGTGATCTTCGCATCCTTCGGCAGCACGCGCTTGCTTACCATTGACAGCGGGTCACCCTGCAGGCGGTAGAACAGCGTGTCGTTGACGAGGTAGACGGTGTCGCCATTGCGAATATAGCGCTGGTGATCGAGCGAATCGCTGCTGCCAAACTCCAGCGTCTCATTATTGAGCGTCAGGCTGAGCTTCGGCGGCTTCAGGCCGAACTGCTTGAGATCGAGGCCCTTGACCGGGTAGTGATGCGCGCTGCTTTCGTCGATGTCGTCGAGCAGCGACGTAATGACGCTGTCGTCGGCACGCGCGTTCACCGGCTGTTCCATTTGCCAGTGATCCCGTTCGCGCTTGAGCACCGCGGTCTTGTGGCCCGGCTGTTCTATGCGGATAGTGTCGACCTTGGCGCCATCGATATTGGTGATCGCCGGCTGCTCGGGCTTGCGCTTCGCACCAGGCTGAAAATAGGCGACGAGCCCCAGCGCAATCAGCAGCGCAAGCAGCCCGACGTTCAACAGCCAACGCGATTTCATGGTCACATCAGCGGCGCCGGCGGCGGAACCAGATCGTGCCGCCGTAAATCAGCAGCAGCAACGGCAGCAGAATGAGGAAGCCGCCGCCAAGCAGTTCCTGGCCGCCGCGCGACAGCGTGAGATGCAGGTCCGGCGCGCGCGGGACGTTGACGTCGATGAAGCTGTCGTTGCCGGACAGCCAGTTGAAAATGTTGAGGCCGAGATCGAGGTTGCCGCCGTTGCCGACGAAGGCGTTGGCGAGAAAGTCGCCGTCGCCGATGACGATGACGCGTTGGTCGCCTTTGTTGGACGGGTCGGCGTCGCTTGCGGTGCTCGTCGGCGTTGAGGCGGTCGCGGCTTTTGCGGGTTCCGCTCGGGGCTGGGGGCTGGGGACTGGGGGCCGGGGCTTGGAAGAAGCTTTCGCGAGGGCGGCAAGCGGGCGCGCCAGGGTTACGCCGATGTCGAGCGGACCCGGCTGGTCGGTGCCTTTGTCGTAGCGGACTTCGCCGGCGAGTTTGCCGGTTTCGAGCCAGGAGCGCGGCAGCGGGCGGCTTTTCAGGAACGCGTCGCCGCGCCATTTGTCGTCACTGCCGAGCTTGATCGCGGTCGCGCCGGGGAACAGCGTTTCCAGGCTGAACTGGCGCGTGATGTCGCTCGGCGGATAGTCGTCGAGCACCAGCCAGCGCACGTCGTTGACGCCGAACAGCGGCGATGTCGCGTCGACGATCGTGCCGTCGTCGAAGCTGATGCCGAGTGTCTTCGCGAGCGGCGCCAGGCCGTGCAGCGAACCCGGGTCGTGCAGCCACAGCAGGTTGCCGCCACGCGCAACGTAATCCCGAATCAGCTTCACTTCGCCGGGCAGAAGATCGGTCTGCGGGCTCGCGATTACCAGTAAGGTCGTGTCGGAGGGAATGTGGGGATTGCTGGAGAGCTTCAGCGTCGAAATCTTGAAGCCCTTGTCCTTGAGCGACTGCGCGAACGTGCTCAGATCGAAATTCGCCTGCCCGTTCGGGCTGCGCTCGCCGTGGCCGGTGAGGAATACCGCGCGGCTGGCGCTCGCGCGCGCGATGCGCTGCAACGCGTTGGTGAGGTTCTGCTCGGTCGGCTGCTGCACCTTCTCGCTGCGGCCCTGGTAGGCGATGTACAGCTCGCCGTCGGTGGTGATGCCGAGCTTGCGCACGCGCTCCGGCTGCGTGTCGGGGTTGACGAACTTCAGGTGTACCTCGCTGTCAACGCGCTGGTACTTGCCGACAAGATCGCGAATCGCATCGCGCAGGGCCTTCTCGTCGCGGGCAAACGCGGTGATCTCGATCGGCCCGTCCATCGACCTCAACAGTTTGCGGCTCGCATCGGTGAGCGAGTTGCGGCCGCCGACGGTCCAGTCGGCCTGCCAGTCGTAGCGCGTCGTGAGATAGGCGGCCGCGCCGGTAATCGCGAGCAGCAGCACGACGAACACGATGTTCTGCGCGCGCAGGCTGAGTTTGAGCTTGTGATTGAGTTTCATTTCAGCGCTGCAGGCGGTCGGCGTCGAGGCGCCTTATCGTCAGGATCAGAAACACCGCAATCACGATGAGGTAATACACCACGTCGGTCGAGTTCATCAGGCCCTGCAGCAAGTGGTCGTAGTGACCCATCAGCGACAGCCATGCGAACGCGGCGGACTTGTCGGCGGCGAAGTTGAAAATCCACAGCAGCAGCAGGATGCCGAAGGTGCTCACCGCGGCGATCACCGGCTGGCGCGTCAGCGACGACATGTACAGGCCGATCGCCGAAAACGCGCCGACCATCAGCGACAGGCCGACCAAGCCCGCAAACAGCTTGCCGAGGTCGATGCTGGTACCGGAGAGAAGCGCGAACGGCATCAGTGCGATCATCGCCACGATCACCAGCATGAAGACGAACATGCCGACGAATTTGCCGAGCGCGATTTCGCTGACGCTGACCGGTGCCGAGACCAGCAGCGTCAGTGTGCCGTTCTTGCGTTCGTCGCTGATGAGCCGCATCGTCAGCAGCGGCATCACCATCAACAGCACGATGCTCGCGCTCGACAGCAACGGCGCGACGACAATGTCGGTGACGCCCGGCGCGTTCGGAAACGACGCGAGCCGCGGCTGGATTGCCAGGAAACGGTCGACGCCGGTCAGAAACAGCCAGGCGAGAATGAACTGGATAACGGCGAGAATCACCCACGCGAGCGGCGACAGAAACAGGCTTTTGAGTTCGCGGCGCGCGATCGTGAAAATCATGCCGCGACCTCCGCGGGCTTGCGCTCCACCTGCGCTTCGCCTGCCGGCTCATCGCTGTGCACGAGGTCGACGAAGATTTCTTCGAGCGACTTGCGCTCCGGCGTGAGTTCCTGCAGCCCCCAGCCGCCGTCAACGGCGCACTGGGCGATGTGCTCGGCGGGACTCTTGCCGCTCTGGTGAATGACGCGCACGCGGTTGGCGTCGAGCTGCTCGACCCGCGTCACTTCCGGAATCGCCGCAAGCATGCGGACGTCCGGCAAGTTGCGCGCGCCCACGATCAGGCTGTCGCTTTGCATGCGCTCGCCGAGGCCGTCGATCGTGTCCGACAGCACCAGGCGACCGTGGTGAATGATCTGCACGCGCGAACACACCGCCTGGATTTCCGGCAGGATGTGCGACGACAGAATCACGCTGTGCGCTTCGCGCAGCTCCGCGATCAGCGCACGGATTTCGCGAATCTGGATCGGGTCGAGGCCGACGGTCGGCTCGTCAAGCACGACGACCGCCGGCTTGTGAATGATCGCCTGCGCAATGCCGACGCGCTGCTTGTAGCCCTTGGAGAGATTGCCGATCAGCCGCCGGCCGGTATCGGCGAGGCCGCAGCGCGCTTTCGCTTCTTCGCGCGCGGCATGCACTTGCTTGCGCGGCACGCGGTTGAGGCGCGCGCAATACTCGAGATACTCGTCAACGCTCAATTCGGCGTAAACGGGCGGCTGTTCGGGAAGGTAGCCGATCGAGCGCTTCGCTTCTTTCGGCCGTTCGAGCAAATCGACGCCGTTGATCTCGATAGCGCCGGCGTGCGGTGCGAGATTGCCGGTGAGCATCTGCATCGTCGTCGTCTTGCCGGCGCC